>CAYTNZ010000023.1:0-9957 GCA_964439285.1 uncultured Clostridia bacterium
ATAGTTTATATTTTATTTACGTAAAAAGCAATAATGCGCTGACAACGAAACATTACAAAATCGTATGCGACGAAAATAAGCGAACCGATTGTTGCGATTAAAAGAATTATATACTTTTCAATCCAAGCGTATTGCACGACGAACAGCCCCGCGAATTCCCAAATAAGCCACATACTTACGTCGAACCATATTATTTTAACGACAAGCGCAAGCCACCTGTTTATATTAAAACGAACTTGCAACGAATTTACTATGGGATGCAATCCGAAAAATATGATAAACGCAAAAAGTCGCCAAAAATTCCCTATTCCGCCGAAAAGCAAAGACAGAATACAGGTTGCTACGTAACACAAAAACGCACTTAATCTAAACTCTTTAGACAGCGGAATCATTATAGCAAAACAAGCGAATATATACGCTGAAACAGTAGCGAACGGCACGTACATACCGAGCGTTAAAAACACCACGGCAAGCGCGCACGATACGGCTGAAAGCGCGATTTTAAAGGAACGATTATTCATAAAACTCCTTTAACGCTACCCTAAACGGTATATTACCCCCCCCCGAACGTAACGTTCGGGGGATATTTTTTTATTATCTGCAACCACAACAAGCGTTCATACAACAGTTCATCAGCATATTGCACGCGCAACAAGTAGCGCACTGTTCGCAAAATCCGCCGCCCATCTGTTGATTCATATCGTCGTAACCGCCGCCTACGTTGCCTTCCGCACCGCCTGCGTTTTGTTGTTGGGTTGCAGAAGGACCTGCTTGCTTTTTATCGTAATCGATTTTTTCTTTAAGCTTATTATACGCGGTTCTGTATTTCGTATTCGAACCGTCCATCTGAATTGCGATTTCGAGTTGCTTTTTACTTTCGTTCATCCAGTTTTTCTTATAAAAAACAACCGACTGCAAATAATGCCACTCGGCAGGACGTTCGTTAAATTCGTCGAGCGCCGTTTGCGCTTCGGAAAGTTTTCCCTCTCGAATTAACGAATCGACTTTCGCATACGCGCTGCCCTCGTCGGTTCTGTCTTTACTTTCGCCGCGAGCCGACATAATTTCGTAATACGCCACGTCGATACGGTTTAACATTTTTGCCGCTTCGTTACCCGCTTCGCCTTCTAAAAACCTGTCTTCGGAATATTTCGCTTTCAGTTCTTCGTACTTTGCGGTAATTTCTTCGTCGGTTGCGTTTTCGCTAACGCCCAAAATTTCGTAATAACGTTTATTCATAATATTTCCCTTGGCTTTACGCCTCTTTTTTAACTTGGTTATGTCGCAAAAACAATTCGCGACGTTTGTTTTATTTTTTTTCGAGTTCTTTTTTAGTTTTACACATACACTTTCCCGCACGTATTCTGGCGGTCGCCGACGGCATACCGCGCAAAATTATGTTATCGGTTAAATCGTGATTGAAATAAAACTTTATATTTTTTACGCACTCCGCGTTTTCGGCAAAAACGCTCTTAAACACGAAATCGATTTCTTCGCCGTTTTCTTTTAACATATCTTTTTTGCACGTTTTATTAAAACAAGCGATAAACGGATTATAGTTTTTCTTTTTAATATCTTTATCGTAATCGTCGAGCGCATCTATAAGATATACCCATTTGCCTATCGAATAGCAAAGTCTTCTCGTATATTCAGTCTTATAATCTCCCAAAACGTAATCGGATAAATCGGCAATCATAAGCCCGAACGGGTCTGCCGCCATATCTAAACTCGCAACGTTTTTATTTTCGAGCGTTTGCAAATCGCTCATATGCTTTTTTATTATTTCGGCGATTTTAGGATGTTTTTTTAAAGTGCGCTTATATCCCTTATTAAATAACGAACGTTTTATTCTGCCCTTGTTTTCGTCTTGAATATCGTCGGATAATTTATAATACGTAAACGCGGTATTTAAACACGCAACCGCAGTCGTTATAAAATCGTCGTTAGCAATAGGACGTTTACGTATTAAATGCACGGCGCAACGTTTTTTTTCGATAATTAAATCGGTATTCATTATATTATGCAACAACACCGATAAAAAAGCCATATCGTATGAAAGAGCGAATCTCGAAATATTTCCGCACGCATTGCCGATACTTTTACAAAGTCCGCAATAAGCGGCTTTATACAACGTTTGGTCTTTTATATACATATACGGTATATCGGGCTGAATATATCCGAACATATTTAATCTCCAGAATAAAATCCTATTTTTCTGTAAACTTTCGAAAGAGTTTTTCTCGCCGCTTTATACGCAGTTTCCGCGCCTTGTTTCATAATCGAATTTAAATATGCTTTATCGGAAAGCAACTTTGCGCGTTTTTCTTGAATAGGCGCGAGCGCGTCTGCAACTACTTCGCCTACCGCAAGTTTAAAATCGCCATAACCTTTGCCGCTAAATTCCGCTTCGGCTTCTTTTATGCTCTTATTCGAAAATACCGAATAGATGGTTAAAAGATTCGAAATGCCGAGTTTGTCTTCGCCGAAACGTATTTCGTTATCGCTATCCGTTACGGCGCGTTTGAATTTGCGTATAATAGTATCTCTATCGTCGGACATCGTAACGAAAGCGTTTACGTTTTCGTCCGATTTAGACATCTTTTTAGTAGGGTCTGCAAGGCTCATAATCTTTGCGCCGCTTTCTTTTAAAATATAAGGCTCGGGTACTTCGAAAGTTTTTCCGTAACGGTTGTTAAAACGCATTGCCAAATCTCTCGAAAGTTCTAAATGCTGTTTTTGGTCCGCGCCTACGGGAACGAGTTTAGACTGATACAATAAAATATCCGCCGCCATCAAAACGGGATAATCCATAAGCCCCATATTAACGTTTTCGGCATGCTTTGCACTCTTATCTTTAAACTGAGTCATTCTCGAAAGTTCGCCCGGATACGTTATGGTGTTTAGCGCCCACGTAAGTTCGCAATGCTGAGGAACGTGCGACTGTACGAATAAAACGCTCTTTTCGGGATCTATGCCGCAAGCGATAAACAAAGCTAAAAGTTCGAGCGTGTTTTTACGAAGCGCCGCAGCCTCTTGCTTTACGGTTATGGCGTGCAAATCCGCTACCGCATAAAAACAACGATATTCGTCTTGCAAATCAACCCAGTTTTTTATTGCTCCGATATAATTTCCTATCGTTACGGCGCCGCTCGGCTGCACCGCCGAAAAAAGTATACTCTTTTCACTTTCCATATAATAGCCTCTCACTTATAAGTATTCAAGTATAAGTATAACATAAAGTACGACAAAAATCAAATAACTTACAACTACATTGACAAACGTTCATAATTTTTAAGCGTTTTTTCACTCTTTTATAACAAATAACTTGAGTTTTTACAAGAAAATCTATATTATTCTATAAAACTTTACTTTATCGTATTTTAATATTTTTTGCAATTATATGAATAGATATGCAATCGAAAAAACATTAAAAACGATTTTATGAACAACGCCGCATATAAAAAAATCGCCGTATTTCACCGAAAGTGAAATATGACGATTGACGCATTTATCGAAAATAAAATTTATTTGGTAAACAAATCCCAAAAATATGTAATAGGACGCATATAATTTATTTCTTCTACCAATTCTCCGCTCTTGTTTATTAAACTTCCGCACAATATTCCGATTACTTCACCGCTGTCGTAATCTATAACGGGACTTCCCGAATTTCCGCTTTTTGCCGAAATATCGAGATACACGTTAGTGATATCGGACTTTTGTATACTCGAAATATAACCTTTTGTAAGACTTAACGCAAGATTTTTAACGTTAGCGTTTACCATTCTTCCGAAAGGATATCCTAAAATGACTATATCTTTGCCACGTTTGAATTTATAACCGGAATTTGCGAGTTTACAATATTTATACTTACCCTGTTGCATTTTTAAAAGCGCGAAATCGTGTTCTTTATCGTAACAAACGACGGTTGCGTTAACTATTTCGGAACTCTCGTCCGTCGTGATTTTTACTCTGAAATTATTTTTACCTATTACGACGTGAGCACAGGTTACGACGTAGCCGCTTTCTGTAACCACGAACCCCGTTCCGCAACCTTCGTCGCTTTCGATATAAACGACGCTTTCACCGAAAATATCGTTATCGTAAGTCATAGCGAATTTATCGTTTATGTCTTTTTTATTAAATTTAGAAGTTACCGAATTTAAATCGCTTTTTGAAAGGTTTTCGTCAAAACCCGAAAAAATATTTTCGCCGCCATTCGATTGCGAACTCTCGCAAAAATTTCCGCTATTTAAAATACTTTCGAAATCGCTGTCGAACAAACCGTCGTTCGAATTTTCCTCGTTAAACTTACCGAGCGAATCGTCGCTAAAACTTTCTGGTTTAGTTTGCTCGCTTGTAGCCGCGCAAGCACGTTGTTTTTCTATTTTACTAAAGGTTTTTGCGAGAATATCGCCGAATGCGGTATCGTAAAAACTTTCTTCTTCTGCCCTATTCAACTTTCCGTCAACGTTATTAACGGCATAAGCCACGCCGTGAATTTTAGACGTTAAACCTTTTGTATATTCGTTATCGGTGTTAGTGTCGAAAATTACAAGGTACGCCATTAAATTTTCGCCTTCGCTCTCTATTTTATCTTTAAAAGAATTTAACCAACTTCTGATTGACGTTACAGAACTATCGATTATCGTATTCCACGTAATTTTTTTATTAAAAGCGGAATTAACGTATGTTACCAAATCGCCGTATTGCGTAATATCTCTGATAAGTTCGAGTTCTTTTTTATGCAATTTACCGTCGGCAATAGCCATTTCGAGCATCGAAAACTGCAAAATACAGTCGAATTGAGCATAAAAATAATTTTTATCGAATTGTTCGCCGTCTTCTTCGTACACTTCTTCGACAAGATTGCCTATCGTTTCTAAATAATTGAATGCCTCGCTATAACACTTTCGAGCAAATGCTTTGTAATCCATTTTAATCCTCTGTATGCCGTTAATATTTACAAAATTTACGTATTTTAATCGGCATTTATAATTATAAATAAATCTTTTGCCTACGGCAAAATCTTAAAAACTTTACGTGTTTTTACAAAAACTTACGTTTTTAAATTTATTTGTTTTTGCGTTTTATAACGTTGAGCAAAACGAACGCGCCTATCAGTACCGCAAGCGAAACAGCCATAACCGCATACATCGCGCCGACGCTTACTCGGTGTCCGAAAAAGTATAAATTAGCGTCGAAAGCATCGCGTATGCCTTTTAACGTCTCGCTCGGCAAGTTGAGTTTTGATAACGCGCCGTTTAAAAAATGAGTGCGCAAAAGTCCCGTTCCGTACGTTCCGGGAAGCAACGACACAGTCGTCTGTATTCCGCTCGCAAATTGCGAAATAGGCATATACGCACCGCAAATAAATCCGTAAACCGAACTTACCGCCACGCTCACGGCAGTAATTCCGCCCTGACTTTTTAAAAAATGACAAATAACCGAAGATATAGCCGTTCCGAACATAGTAAGCACGAACACGTCTAAAATTACGAACAATACGTCGATAAACGACATATACCACCCCACGCACGCCATATAAATAAATCCCGCAATAAGCGTAATATAACAAATCGCAAGAGTGATAATAGCCGTAGATACGTAATAAGAAACCGCCAGCCACGACTTTTTGTAAGGCGAAACGGCAAAATCCGAAATAACTCCCGTTACCCTGTCTTGCACCATTTGCATATTCGCGCAAAACGCGACGGACACACAGCATACGGCAAGAAGCGACGAAACGAGCCAACCGCCGACAAAACCGTTAACGCTTTTATCTGACACGACAACGCCTTCGGGTAAAGCCGAAAGAAAAGAATCGCGATACACGTCGCCCAAAAACAATATAAAAAGCACCAATAAAATCAGCGGTGCAAGCAACGAACTGAAAAGCGTACCTTTATCTTTAAAAAATATTTTTATATTACGTTTTATAAGTAAAGACAACGATTTCATAATCTTTCCCCCTCCCCTTCGAGTTTTTTGCCCGTTACGGCAAGAAACACGTCGTCCATCTTTCCTTTCATAATTTCGTAATCTAAAAACAATTCCGAATACTTTAAAATAAGCGAAGTAGCCTCGGCAGTGTCTTTTACCGAAATTCTATAACCGCCGTTAATTTTTCGATAAGGCTTATTCATAGTTTTAACGGCGTTTTCTTCTACGTTAAAAATATCTATAAAATCGCCCGTATAAGCGGTTTTAAGCACATACGGAGTACCTTCTGCCGCTATTTTTCCGCTATCTATAATAACGACGTAATCGGCTTCGGCTGCTTCTTCCATATAGTGAGTAGTCAAAAATACGGTTAAAAGTTTTTCTTTTCTGAATTTTGCGATTAAGTTCCATACTATTTTTCGCGTTTGCGGGTCGAGCCCCGTGGTAGGTTCGTCTAAAATTAAAATTTTAGGCTCGTGCAACAATGCTCTGGCGATATCTATACGTCGCCTTTGTCCGCCCGACAATTTACCCACAGGGCGATTAAGAAGGTCAAAAAACTCTAATGCGTGCGCAAGTTTTTCGAGCCTTTGCTCGAATTCTTTACCGCAAATACCGTATAGCGCCGCGCGACTTTTAAGGTTATCTTTTACAGTTAAAACCTTATCGAGCGCGCAATTTTGAAAAACGACGCCTATATTGTTTTTCACCTTTTCTACGTCTTTGTCTAAATCTACGCCGTCAACGAAAACACTTCCGCCGTCCTTTTTTAAAAGTCCGCAAATTATAGAAATCGTAGTACTTTTTCCTGCGCCGTTTTCGCCTAAAAAGGCAAAAAGTTCGCCCTTTTTTACGTGAAAACTTAAATTGTTTACGGCTTTGACTTCGCCGAAACTTTTTGAAAGTTCGTTTATTTCTATAATATTCATTTTTCGCTATTCACCCCTATTTTGTCTTTGCAAAATTAACGGCTCTTGTCCTACAGCGCACGTCTCGTATAGCCGAAAAGCAGAGCATCAATGCCCTGCTTTTTATTTAAATTATAAATAAAACTTACTTTTTATCGGTAAATTTTAAAACTTCTTCGTATAATTTATCTTTATCGGCAACCGTAGTAAAAATAACCTTCTTATCGCGGAGTTTAGAAAGGCTCTTAGGCACTTTCATAGCCGTGGTTAAATTAAGATGTTTAATCGCCTTAAACGAGTCTTTAATATCGTTGCCGGTAAGCGAATACATAACGTCTTGAGGGAACTTGTAAGGGCTTGCGGTCGAAACTACGACCATAGGCGTTTTAGGTAATTTCTTTTTATTTTTTTCGTTTGCTTCTTCTTCCTCAGCCATCAAACGACCTGCCGCATACATAGCGCAAGCGGTGTGAGTATCCATAGGATAAGCGTACTCTTCGAAAAACTCGTAAATGGTTTCAACCGTTTCGTCTTCGCCGCAAGTATCGGCGCAAAATTCTTGTTGAATAAGAGCGAGTTCGTCGTCGTAAATTTCGTAAACGCCTTCGTTTTGAAGTTTTTCCATACGTATTTTTATACGAGTTGCTTCTCTTCCCGAAATTTCAAAGAGCAAACGCTCTAAATTACTCGAAATCAAAATATCCATAGACGGCGACATCGTTTTGAAAAATTCACGTCTTTTATCGTAAACGCCCGTTTTTATAAAATCGGTCAATACTTTGTTTTCGTTCGAAGCGCAAACCAATTTTCTAATCGGCAAGCCCATTTTTTTAGCGTAATACGCAGCCAAAATATTACCGAAATTGCCGGTAGGTACGGCAAAGTCGATTTTATCGCCCATAGAAATTTGACGCGACGAAACCAAATCGAGATACGCCGAAAAATAGTATGCGATTTGCGGAGCGAGTCTGCCGAAGTTTATAGAATTTGCCGAAGAAAGAATAATGCCTTTTTTCTTTAATTCTTCTTTTACGCTATCGCTTGTAAAAAAGCGTTTTACCGCGCTTTGACACTCGTCGAAATTACCGCGAACGGCAACTACGTTTACGTTTTTGCCTTCTTGCGTCGCCATTTGCAACTTTTGCATTTTGCTTACGCCGTCGTTGGGGTAAAATACCATAATTTTAACGCCGTCGGCGTCTTTAAAGCCCTCTAAAGCGGCTTTGCCCGTATCTCCGCTCGTTGCAACGAGAATTAAAACTTCTTCTTTAATCCCCGAAATATCGCAACCTTTTCTTAAAAGATAAGGCAAAAGCGTGAGCGCCATATCCTTAAACGCACACGTAGGACCGTGAAAAAGTTCTAAAATATAAAGCGACGAATCTATTTTAACCAAGGGTGCGGCATCGTCGCCTTCGAACTGAGAATAAGCCTTTTCGCACGCGGCTTTCAATTCTTCGAAGTCGTAATCGTCGAGATATTTATAAAGCACGGTAGCGGCGCGTTCGGCGTAACTCATAGTGAGCATTGCCTCCAATTCGCTCTCGTCTACCTTCGGAAAAGTTTCGGGAACGAATAAGCCCCCGTCTTTTGCTATTCCTTGCGCTATTGCCTGCGCGCCCGTAACGGTCTCATTCCCCCGAGTACTGATAAATCGCATAATGTCTCCTTAAATCTTCACGCTTTTCGCTGTGAGAAAATATCGGCTCGGCATTTTTTAGAGCGTGCGTCAAACACGCCCGATTTTTCACGCCTAATATCGCGCAATTTTATTGCCGTAAAAAACGCCGATACAATCCCGTAATATTTTGCGGGATTGTATCTTATAAAAAACAATGTTTTTAATATATCGATGTAAAAATTTAAATCGAATTTAAATATATTTAGTTACGAATTCAGGAAGGTCGGCTTTATCCGCGCTGCAAGTAACGTAAACGTTTAAATCGTTTTCTTCGGAAAGTTTATCGAGCATATAATAGAATTCAGCCATATCTTTAATTTCTTTACCAGCGATGCGAGCGGCACCGTCGATGAAAATATATTCGTTATCGTGATTTCCGGCAACTACGCCTTTAACGAATCCGCAAAGAGCGTCTTCGCCTGCTATTTGATAATCGGTCGTGTCGATAAAACGAATTTCTCTCTTTAAATCGTACATATAACGCTTGGTGTTGGTAATAAAAATCAAATGACCTTTAGCATCATCGACTTTTCCGTTAGCCGCGTCGATAATAAGTTTGGTTTTTCCCGTGCCCTTAGGTCCGTATATAATTTTAATCATGATAGCCTCCGATTAATTTTTTATTGTATTTATATTGTAACTCATTTTTTTCTAACTTTCAATAGTTTTTTAAAAAAAGTTGAAAAATTTTTTTAAACGGGCATTATTCGACTTATTTGCTCTTATTTACCCTACCGAAAGCGACGAATTGACGATGTTTATCTCTGTCGATGTTACGAATTACGTTATCGAGTTCGTCGTCGCCCCAAATACTGTTTCTTCCCGCCGCGTATTCGTTATCGATTATCTCTTTGACTTTTACGACGAGTTCGTCTTTTTTATCTATTTTATGTTCGTCGGGAAGGTTGTAATAATCGTTAATCCAATAAGCGATACCCGCAAGTCCGCTCGCGTTGTTTATAGAAACTCGAGCAGGTCTGTTGAGTATTTTTTTAGTATCGAAAATATTATAAATTTCGGGGTCTTTAAGCATACCGTCGGCGTGAATACCCGCACGCGTCGCGTTAAACGAACGCCCTACGAAAGGAGTGTTGTGCGGAATTATATAGCCGAGTTCGTCTTCGAAATATCTTGCGATATCGGTAATGGCGGTTAAATCCATACCGTCTTTCGTACCTCTTAACGACGCGTACTCTATAGCCATAGCTTCTAACGGACAATTACCCGTACGCTCGCCTATTCCAAGTAGCGAACAGTTAACCGCGCTCGCACCGTATAGCCAAGCGGTAGCGGCGTTGGTTACAACCTTATAAAAATCGTTATGACCGTGCCACTCCAAAAGTTCGCTCGGCACTTCTGCGTGATGGTGTAAACCGTATACGATGCCCTGTACGCTTCTCGGAAGCGACGTTCCGGGATAGGTTA
>CAYTNZ010000024.1:0-9660 GCA_964439285.1 uncultured Clostridia bacterium
TGCCGATGCGTTCGATTACGTTGCCGATAACCGCGGCAAAGGTATGATGGGTTGGACAGAACTTCCTTATAACCAAAAAGAAATATTCGAAGATATAATCGCTACGGCAAAAGAAGTAAGACGTAAATTCAAATATTTTGTCGTTTTGGGTATCGGCGGCAGTGCGCTCGGACCTATAGCGGTTTTTAATGCACTTTGCCATTTGCATTATAACGATTTAGCACCTTCGAAAAGACGCGGACCTAAATTTTACGTCGAAGATAACGTAGACCCCGAAAGAATGGCTGCACTTTTAGACGTTATCGAACCCGAAAAAACTTGTTTTAACGTTATAACTAAATCGGGCGCTACAAGCGAAACGATGGCGCAATATCTTATTATAAGCGACGTTTTGAAAAAAACGCTCGGCGATAAGGCGAGCGATAATATTATCGCTACGACCGACACGGCAAAAGGTAATTTGATAAAACTTGCAAAACAACACGGCTATAAAACTTTTTATATTCCCGACGGCGTCGGCGGAAGATTTTCAGAACTTTGCCCCGTAGGTTTGTTGCCTGCCGCGGTGTTAGGGCTCGATATTAAGGCTATGCTCGCAGGCGCTGCATATATGGACGGTATTTGCAATAAACCGTCGGTTGCGAAAAATCCCGCGCTCGCTTGCGCAACCCTTCAATATATGGCAATGAAACGCGGTAAAAACATAGGCGTTATGATGCCTTATGCCGACAGTTTAAAATTTATGTCCGATTGGTATTGCCAACTTTGGGCAGAAAGTTTGGGTAAAAACGTAACGTTAGACGGAAAACCTTGCAATATAGGTCAAACCCCCGTTAAATCGCTCGGCGTTACCGACCAACATTCGCAAGTTCAATTATATACCGAAGGTCCTTTCGATAAAGTAGTAACCTTTTTATCGGTAGGTAATTACAGAAAAGAATTTGCTATCGCTCACGGCTGCGAAGATATTCCCGACGTATCTTTTCTCGGCGGACATACGTTAAACGAACTCATTTCTGCCGAAAACAAGGCTACCGCATATGCGTTAACGAAAGCAGGCAGACAAAATTATACTATAACTTTACCCGAAGTAAACGAGTTTACGCTCGGTGAGTTGATGTATTTATTCGAACTTCAAACGGCGTATGCAGGCGCAATGTTTAATATTAATACCTTTAATCAGCCGGGGGTTGAAGCGGGTAAGCAGGCAACGTATGCGTTGCTCGGCAAAAACGGCTACGACGAAAAACGAGAAGAACTTAAAAACGCACCTCAAATAGAGGATAAGTATATAGTTTAATTTTTAACGTCGATATTTTAAATTTACTAAAAAAGTTATATAGAAAATAAAATTTTAATTTGTAAATTAAATAAAACGAAAGGTCCGTCGTTATGACGGACCTTTTGTTTTATACGGTGTTTTAGTAAGATAATTATACGTTGTAAGGGGTGGGGATATCGTTTTCGTAATGCCAGCCGCCCGTTACGGCTGTATCCGAATAATAATATACAGTTGCGCCGTATACGGGGTCAGTGTTATAGTACAGATTAGAAAGTAACGTGTTCCATTGTTGTTCCGTTCCCGTATAATAAACTGCCGAAAGCGACGAACACTCTTGAAAAGTAGTTTCTTGGATAAGAGTTATGTCGGCGGAAAGAACAACGTATTCGAGCGAAGTGCATTTGTAAAACACATAAATATTTAATTCGGACGTCGACGATAAAACGATAGCGTTTTTAAGCGAAGTACATTTATAAAATACTTTTTCGCCTATCTTTTCTACCGATTCGGGAATATTTATGCTCTTTAAAGCCGAACACTGATAAAATGCGTTATTGCCTATGCTTTTAACGGTGGTGGGGATGTTTACGCTTTCTAAAGCGGAACAGTTCGAAAACGCTTCTTTCGGTATAGAAGTTATGCCTTGGGGCAACGTTACGCTTACTAAACTTTTAAAATTGCTAAAAGCCTTTTCGCTTATTTCGCCGCTTTTTACCGTTACGTGTTTAATTTTAACATCGGTACCGAAATAATAAGTCAAGGTTTTATTACTTGCGTTTGCGTTTTCGCCGAGATACGGCAGTACAAGCGTTTCGAGTTTTAAACAATCTTCCAAAATACGTTCGTCTATCGAAGTTACGCTGTTCGGAATGTCGAGTGCCGTAATTTCGCTGTATGCAAATGCGTGATAACCTATGCTTTCAAGCCCTTCGAAGATAACTATCGTTTCTAAGTCCGATTGATAAAAAGCGTAATTGCCTATCTTTTTAAGACTGTTCGATAAAACAACTTCGGAAGTTTTGCTCGATGTAAAAGCGTAGTCGAATAATTCTGTTACGGTATTAGGTAGGGTTACTTTCGTTGCTTGACACTGCGAAAAAGCGTCAGAGCCTATGGCGGTTACAAAAGCGTTTTGAAGTTTTTCGGGAACAACGAGTTCGCTTGTATCGCTGCTTAAATATTTAAGAATCGTTGCCGTGTCGTTTTTGTATTTTGCGAAAAAGTAATTGTTTTCGGTAAATAAACCTACGCAATTCAAATATATGTGCTTGGGTAAATCCGTCCCCCAACTTTTAGGTATTTCGGAGTAAGGCGTATATATATCAATACTGTAACTTCCAGTGTCGAAGGTCTTTTTAGTTGACATAGAAGTAATGGTATCGGGTAAATATAAATATTCGCATGTTAAATTGTAGAAAGCAAGACCTTCTATCGTTTTTGCGTTTTTAATTGTTATTTTTTCAACGTGCAGTCCGTAAAAAGCGCCCGAACCTATGTAATCGCCCGTAACGGTAATTTCTTTAAGATTAGAAGGGATATAAAAAGTTTTATTCGATAACGCGGTGCTTGTCGAAGACGAATAGTAATATTGTTTTACCGAAGTCATTCCCGTTGCCGAATCCGTTCCGAACATCGTGCCGAAAGTCGTAAATCCCGATTGCTTTACGCCCGTGCCGATAAAAGGCAACGTCATTTTCGTAATTGCGGAGCATCCGTAAAAAACGCCGACAGTTCTTGCCATGTCCATAGAAAGAGAGTCTAAAGAGTCGGGTAAAATAACTTCGTTCAGCGCGGTGCATTTCGAGAATGCAGAATGTCCTATATACTTGGTTCCTTCTTTAAGTTCGAGCGTTTTTAAAGAAGTACAACTTGCAAACGCGTACTTTTTGATGCTTTCGAGCGAAGAAGGAAAATCTATTTGCGTTATATTGCTGCAATTTTTAAACGCATATGCGTCTATGATTTTTATTCCTTCCGGTAAAACGAGTTTTTCAATCGTCGTGTTTTCCGAAAAAGCATTTTCGCCGATTGCCGTAATGGCATATCCGTCAACTTCTTGCGGAATTATAAGTTCGGTTACGCCTGTAGTCGTACCTATGCCGGTTACCGTTCCCGTCATATCGTCATCGTTAAAACTATAAGTCAAGCCTTCGGTGTATTTATGTTCGTAAGAGCAAACGGTACATACTTTTTCGGAATTGAAATTATGAGCGCTTTCGTCTTCTTTGTAGTCGCAACGCGTGCATTTATGATAATGAGTAGAAGACGTTTTAGTCCATTCGTCAGACATCAAGTGCTTTGCCGTGATTGTAACTTGCGATTTATCGGCAATTAAATTTTTACCGTCTTTGTCCGAAAAGAAATTTTGGCAAGTGGAACATTCCCAATATTCCGTATTTCCGTTTTCGGTGCACGTTTCGTCCTTTTTATCGTGATGAGTTAAATCGTGTGCCGTTTTTGCAATAATCACACTCGACTTGTCGGCTATAACGTCGGTTGCTTCGCTATCAGAAAAATATTTTTCGCAAACGGTACATTCGTAATACTCGGTATTGCCGTTTAAAGTGCAACTTGCGCTTTGCGGTTCGTGGTGTGTTATACTTTCGTGAACGGTAGAAAGGGGTAAAAGAACAGAATTTTTATCGGCTATTTCGTTCGTTCCTTCGGCGTCCGAAAAATACGCGTTACAAATTTCGCAAAACCAATATTCGCAGTTACCTTGTTTCGCGCACGTCGAAACGCTTTCGGGCATACGTTTAATTACGTGAGTGTGCTCTTGTTCGCACGCGCTGATTGCGGTAAAAACGCATAAAAGAGCCGTTATTAAAAAAACGATTTTTAATTTTTTCATAAAAAACTTCCGCATATTTATACGATATAAAAAGATGATTTTATGTGTTAAGCCGCGTCGTTTTTCTATATCTAATGTAAACATTATATAATGTGAAAATCTATTTGTCAAGTTCTTTTTTATATATAATGTATACATTAGATACGAAAACAGAGGGATTGAAAATGCATTTGCGAATAAGCGAAATTTTAAAAGAAAAAGGAAAAAGTAAATATTGGCTGTATATGCAATTAGGACTGAGTTATCAAAATTTTAACCGTATCGTGAATAACGAAACAAACGGCATAAAGTTTGAAAATTTAAAGGCGTTATGCGATATTTTAGAGTGCACGCCGAACGATTTGTTCGAAGAATATTGTAATAAATAAAACAATATTTGAATAAATAAAAAACGAGGGGCTTTCGCAATTTTTGCGAAAGCCCCTCGTAAGATTTTTACCGTATACGCTCTGTTTTAAAATAAGAATTTCACTTAAACGGGCGTTTGATTTTTCGAGAGAATATCGATATCAGACGGGCGTTTTTTATTCCGAAAATAAATTTTTTATCATTTGATTTACGTACGCTACGGGTACGAGTTCTATTTGATTTTCGAATTTTTTAACCGATTTAAAGTTTTTTGCAGGGAATAAAACTTTTTTAAATCCCATTTTAATACACTCGTTAACGCGTTTTTCCGCGTACGATACGCCTCGGATTTCGCCCGTTAAGCCTACTTCGCCGAATACGGCGGTGTACTTATCTACGGGAAGGTTTTTATATCCGCTGTACAGAGCCGCGCATATCGCAAGGTCTATGCTCGGCTCGCTAAGGCGTATTCCGCCCATTGCGTTAAGATAAACGTCTTGATTGAAAAATGGGATTCCGCAACGTTTTTCGAGTACCGCTATAAGTAAAATAAGTTTATTGCTGTCAACGCCGAGCGGCATTCTTCGCGGTAGTCCGTACGCCGTTTTCGCGAGCAAAGTTTGAATTTCTACCATCATACATCTGTTACCCGTTTCGGACGGCGTTACCACGCTTCCCGCCGCCGTTCCGCGACTTTCAGATAAAAATATTCCCGAATAGTCGGAAATTCCGAAAAGCCCTTCGCCCGTCATTTCGAAAACTCCTACTTCTTGTACAGAGCCGAATCTGTTTTTAACCGCGCGAAGTATTTTAAAATTGTCTTCTTTTTCGCCTTCGAAATACAAAACGGTATCCATTATGTGCTCTAAAACTTTAGGTCCTGCAAGCGAGCCTTCTTTGGTAACGTGCCCTACGATAAAAAAGGTTATATTGCGGCTTTTTGCTATTCTCATAAGTTTACCTGCGCATTCGCGCACTTGACCTACGCTGCCTGCCGCCGACGACATTTCGCTCGAATAAACCGCCTGAATCGAGTCGATAATGACGAATTTTTCGTCGGTTATAGCGTCTTCGATATCTTCGAGACAGGTTTCGTTTAACAAAAGTAAATTTTCGGAATCGAGATTTAAGCGGTTGCAACGCATTTTTACCTGAGAACAACTTTCTTCTGCCGAAACGTATAAAACTTTATTCGTTTTTGAAAGATGAGCCGACACTTCGGTAAGTAGGGTGCTTTTTCCTATGCCGGGGTCGCCGCCGATAAGAATTAAAGAACCCGGTACTATGCCGCCGCCGAGCACGGTATCGAATTCGGCAATTCCCGACGGAACGCGCGCAAAGCGTTCTTCGTTAACCTTCGATAAAGGCACGGGTACGGTTTTTACGCTCGAACGCGGCTTTTTGAGTTTTGCCGTTAAATTGTTGTCGGGTTCGGTTATTTCTTCTACAAGCGTGCCGAATTTATGGCAAGAGGGGCATTTCCCTAACCATTGCGGACTCGTTGCTCCGCATTCGCTGCATACGTATATAGTTTTTATTTTTGCCATATTATTTACCGCCTTTTAATAAAACGTTCTATTTTTACAAAAGTTTGCGTATTTTTGCATACGCGGTAACCGTAATGCCTTTGCCTTCGCCGACGTAGCCCAAACCTTCGTTCGTGCCTGCCGATATGCCTATGTCGTCGGGCGAAACGTTTAACGCGTCTGCGATTATTTCGCGCATTTTAGGAATGTATTTCATAAGTTTCGGTTTTTGCGCTTGAATTGCCGCCGATACGTTGCTCGTTTTATAATTTTTTTCAGCCAAAACAGAGCAAACGTGTTTTAAAAGCAAAATACTGTCGGCGTCTTTATACGTATCGTCGGTATCGGGAAAGTAATGCCCGATATCGGGTAGTGCGGCGGCGGAAAGCAGGGCGTCCATTATGGCGTGAACGAGTACGTCGCCGTCGCTATGCGCGATAAGTCCGCTGTCGGACGGTATTTTAACACCGCCGAGCGTTATATGATTTTGCTCTTTGCCGAAAGCGTGAGTGTCTATTCCCACGCCTACTCTTTCGGTTATAAAATCTTCTTTAAACGTTAGTTTTTTATTCGACGTATCGCCCGTAAAAATGTGGGGCGGCGCAATAAATTTAGCGTATACGCTTGCATCGTCGGTAAAAGTTTCGTCTGTTATTTTGCCGTAAGCCGTAAGTATTTCGTCGTATAAAAACGCTTGAGGTGTTTGTATGGAATATACGGTTTCGCGCGGCGGCGTACTTATTATTTTGCCGTTTTCGCATAACGAAACGGTGTCGATGGAAGGTACGGCGCATACGGCGCTGTTGTGTTTTATAACAGTATCTATGCAGTCTTGTAGTATTTTTTGGCTTACGAAAGGTCTTGCACCATCGTGAATTAAAACAAAGTCGCAGTTTTTACATTGCAAAAGTCCGCGCATAACCGATTCGGTGCGTGTTTTTCCGCCGATAACGATACGAACGTTTATATAATTTTTAAAAAGTTCGCGCATTTTTGCAACGTCGTTTTTATTGGCGGTTATAATTATATCGTCGATTTTATCGCACGCCGAAAAAGCCGAAACGGTGCGCACTATTACTGGAATGCCGTTTAACTCTATAAAAAGTTTGTTTTTATTAAAACCCGCGCGGCTTCCCGTGCCGCCGGCTGCTATAATTGCGGTTATTTTCAATGCAGACTCCTTTTTAAATAAAAACGAGTTTACGTTTTTAAATAAGGGTATAAGTGATTTAAAAATAAATTTATAAAAAGGGAAGGGTTATTCGCTTATTATTTCGTAGAGTTTTAAAGCTTCTTCTTTTTTTACCGTTTCTTTCAGCATAAGCACTTTAAATTTTAAAGAACCTGCCGCAAAGCGAAGTTCGACCACATCGTTAACTTTTAATCGATATGCGGGTTTTACTTCTTTATCGTTTACCATAACCTTTCCCGCTTTGCAAGCGTCGCCGGCAACTGTGCGTCTTTTTAAAATTCGCGATACTTTTAAAAATTTATCTATTCTCATTACTAAAACTCCGATTTACGACTGTTTTATCTTAAAACGAAATAAAATTGTTATTCGCCGTAAAAGCCGTAAAATTTGTAAAATTTAACGTTTTTAGGTTGCAAATCGTCGAAAACGAAAAAATTTTTTAAATTTTTTGAAAAAGCAGTTGACAATACTTTAAAAATTTTATATAATACTAAACTGTATCATTATAAAGTATAATGTGTTTTTTGCGCTTTTTTTAGGGTTTTCGATTAAAAAAACGATTGCAGACGCTCTATATTATATATAATATGGAAAAATGTTTGCCACGTATAAATAATTACGTTAATTATACATTAATTTTTAAAATATGTAAAGAAACGAACCCGAAAAAAATCAAAAATTTTTTATCTTTATAATTGCGGCGTTATTTTGCGCCGAAAGGATATAACGAAAAAAGAAAAAAGGAGCAGTTATTGATGAATTTACCTATTCAGAAGTACGGCAAAACAGAGAGAAGGAAGTTCGGTAAAATTAACGAGGTTATCGAAATTCCCGACCTTGTTGAAATCCAAAAGAACTCTTACGATTCTTTTATCAACGAAGGAATCGGCGAAGTATTCGAGGATTTCTCTCCGATTACCGATTACTCCGACCACTTTGAATTGTACTTTTTAGACCACGAATTCGGCAAAACTCCTAAGTACGACGAAAAAGAATGCCGAAACCGCGACGCAACTTATGCTTTGCCTTTAAGGGTTAAAGTGCGTCTCGTAAACAAATTAAAGGAAGAGGTAATCGACCAAGAGGTCTTTATGGGCGATATTCCGCTCATGACCGACAACGGCTCCTTTATCATAAACGGAGCGGAACGCGTAATCGTTTCGCAGCTTGTTCGTTCGCCCGGTTCTTATAACGAAGCCGAGCCCGACAAGACCGGTCGCAATATGTATAAAACGACGGTTATCCCTAACCGCGGCGCTTGGCTCGAATTTGAACAAGACAGTCAAGGCGTTATGTGGGTTCACGTGGACAGAAAGAGAAAAATCTGCGCCACAGTCCTTTTGCGTGCTCTCGGTTTCGGTTCCGACAGTGCTATCACCGAAATTTTCGACGACGACAAAATGATAGCCGCTACTATCGAAAAGGATACCGCAAAGAGCGAGCAAGACGGACTTATAGAACTTTACAGAAGACTTCGACCCGGCGAAGTTCCTACCGACGATTCGGTACGTCAGCATTTGTACAACCTTTTCTTCGACCCTCGCCGTTACGACGTGGTTAAAGTAGGTCGTTATAAATTCAATAAAAAACTAAACATTGCTTACCGTCTTGCAGGTTGCACTTTGGCTGACGATATTTTCAATGCCGAAACGGGCGAAATTATCGCAACAAAGGGTGAAATAGTTTCGGAGGACAAAGCTCGCGAAATTCAAAACGCAGGCGTAAACGCCGTTTACGTTCTTGTTTCCGACGACAAGGCAGGGGAAATCCGTCATAAGATTATCGGTAACAACACGATTGATTTTTCAGCCGTTTCGAACAAGAATCCTAAGAGTTTAGGACTTTTGTCTACCATATACTATCCTAACTACGTTTTCTCGAAAGAAATCGCGGCAGCAGCCGACAACGCGGATGTCGAAACGGTTGCAGAGCATTTTATAAACGAAATCAACGCCGTTTATTTTACTGCGGAGAGTAAAAAAGAAGACGACGAAAAGCAAGAAGAAAAGAAAAATCGCGAAAAGAGAAAGGAAAACCGCGTTAAATTCGTAGTTGCTTGTAAACTGTTCCACGAAATTCTTGCTCGCGACGAAGTTTCTATAACCGCCGAAGAGAAAAAACTTATCCGTCCTTTAATCGATAAGTTAAATCATAGACATATCACGGTAGACGATATTATAGCAGCCGTATCTTCGAACCTCGATTTGCGTTACGGAATTGGTACTATAGATAACATAGACCACTTAGGCAATCGTAGAGTAAGAAGCGTAGGCGAACTTTTACAAAACCAACTTCGCGTGGGTATTGCCCGTCTTGAAAGACTCGTTAAAGAAAGAATGGCAACGCAGGCCCCGCAAGACGTTTCGCCGCAAGGTTTGATAAACGTTCGTCCCGTAAGTTCGGCGATTAGAGAGTTCTTCGGTTCTTCGCAGCTTTCGCAATTTATGGACCAAACCAACCC
>CAYTNZ010000025.1:0-9448 GCA_964439285.1 uncultured Clostridia bacterium
TAAATGTAATTCAATAATGCTTTGATATCTACTATATGTACGAGGTTTTACTCGTTCCTTTTCGTAAGTTTCGAGCCACGTAATCAATAATTCTTTAATAGTCATAGTAAAATATCCTTTTTTATATAATTTTACCAAAAAACACTTGAATTTGAATTAGGCGATAGATTGTAATTTATCTTTTTGAATTATCTATCGTAATATCCGCATATTCGCTTTAAAAAATTATAAGCCGTAGCGATTTTTCGCTACGGCTTATAAAATATAAACATTATTAAAATAATTTTAAATTTCGTTATAAAAATTTTTTTCACTATTTATAAAGTTTTAAAGTAATAATTTGTTTTGCCGATAAAAGCGCATTGAATTTGCCGTTATATTTGCCTTTTTCGCGTTTTTCAGCCATATCGGTAACAACCATTTTACCGTTATAATTAACGGTAAGAGTTCTTTCTTCTTCGGCGTAATTTACGAAACGCAAAACAACGTTGCCCTTTTCGTCGCATTTATAAGCGGATAACAAAATATCGTCGCCTTCGAAACTTATATTGCCTTTACCCGAAACGCGAACGTGTTCGTATTCGTCTGGCAAATAATAAAATCTTGCGTAGCCTGCCTGAACGGCAAATCTGCCGCCGCTGTACTTTTTCGAATCGAACGAATCGGCAAGGGTAATAACTCCCACGCGGAATTGTTTAGCCGAAATATAACATTCGGTAGGATTAAGTTTACCGAACACGACGCCCGTTCTTGCGTTTAACGTACGCAAACAGTTGTTTTCTCTCGCCGTAAAGTTTTCGCCGCCGGCAATCGAAAAATCGCCGTAACGGCTAATAGCCCCCGTTGCGCGCACAAGCGTAAGCATAACGTCTTTATTAAGTTTTTGCGCTTCGTGCAAGCCTTGCGTAAAGAGCGAAACACCCCTGTTTTCTTTTGATAAAGTTACGAACGTAGAGTTGCAAGTCGTAGGGTCTTTAGTGTCTTCGCCGCAATCGTTAAGGCTCTTTTCGCCCCAATCGAACGGGCTGTCGGTAATTAACGTATCGCCCGAAATGCCTACGCGAACGCCCAATCTTACGCGGTGCTGTTTACAAACGTTGTTAACGGTAGAATTAAGTTCTATAGTAGCATCGTTGCCGTTGAGCGAAATTTCTAACGAAACGCTCATATCTTTCTTTTCGGCACTTCTACAATCGCTCTTATAATCGTAATCGGCGGCACAAGCATAGTCGAATTTAAGCGTAACCGTCTTTTTAAGCGCCGTATTTTCGGTTACTTTTATGCTTGTAGGTTCTATTATCATAGGCGCGCAATTCGAAGGAATAAACATATACGAATCGCCCTTGTCCGCTTCGTCTTGAATATAGAAAGGATTTTTATAAATTTCGCCACTGATTTTATCGATAACGGTAAGATTATTTCCGTTTATCTCTATTAAATATTTATCGTTTTCGATTGTATCGCTTGCCGCGCTTAAAACAACGCCTTTATCGAAAGGCACTACCGCAAACGAACGTACCGCGCACGCGTCTATCGATGCGTTAAAACGTACTTTTACCCTGTTTATTTCGAGTACTCCGGGCAAATTCAACGGACTTACGACGTCGAGTTTTTCTTGACTTTTACTTACGATTTCGTAAGCGACGGCATTTCCGTTTTCGTCGTAAATGGCAAAATCGTCGATATTTTCGCTGACAAGAAATTTCAATTCGCCTGTAATTACGCCGAAATAAGCCTTTTCGGACGGATTGAACGCAACTATCTGATAATTTTTATCGGACTTTTTAATGTTTTGGGTATGAGCGTTTAAAATTTTCATCCCCCTTTGCAAAACGTCGTTACCGCATTCTTGTAAGCGTGCGAAACTGTCTTCCATATGCGCATGCACCGCATCGCGCGAGCAACCGCATATACTGTCGTGAGGATGATTGCGAAGCAACGTTTTCCATAAATAATCGAGTTGTCCGTGAGGATAAACGCCGTTAAAACCGTTCGATTCGAGATAAGCGTATAACGGCTCTATTTTATTTTCGAGCAAATCTTCGCACTTTACGTTTTCGCTCTTTAAATACGGGCGCGAAGAACGGCAACCTTTTAACAATTCGCTGTCGCCGCCTTTATTCAAAGCGCCTTCGAACACAAAAAGTTCGTTTTTGTTTTTGTTAAAATATTTTTTAAGGTAATTAACGTATTCGTCAAGACTATATTGTTTGATATCGAATCCGAGTTTTTTTAAATTGGCAATCGCCTCGTTTACGTCGGCTTGCGCTTCGAGATGGTCGACCCCGTTCATTAAAAGTATCATATCGGAAACGTTTTGCTTTTCGAAATTTTTATAATTATCGTTAAGCAATTCACTTGCCTGCTCCGCTTCGACGGGAATATGCTGAGCGTTATTGTACCACCCTTTCATAAATACGGACAATAATTCCGAGCCGTCCGCTCCGCGCCAAATAAATTCGGTAGGTCTTAATTCTTCTTTAAGGCTGCCGTTTTCGTCTTTTACGTATTTACGATACCCTCTACCGAAAATAAAGGTATCTATTCCGAAATCGTTAAGTATTTGCGGAAGTTGCGAAATATTGCCGAATTGGTCGGGAGCGTAACCTACTTTTGAACACGCACCGAATTTTTCGGCGATTTTATTACCGCGAATAAGGTTTCGTATAGTAGCCTCGCCGTCGGTATAATAAAAATCGTTTTGCAAATACCAAGGTCCTATTATTATATTTCCCGATTTTATATATTTTTTTAAAAGTTTTTCGTTCTCGGGTTTAATTTCGAGATAATCTTCCAACACGACCGTTTGCGCGTCGAGATGAAATATATACGAAGAATCTTTTTCGATTATTTTAAAAAGCCTGTCTATTAAATCGACTAATCTTAAACGAAAATTTTCGAAAGGCGTATACCATTCTCTATCCCAATGAGTATGCGATATTACTGCGAATTTTTGCGTTTTAGGAATATTCATTAATTGCTCCTTGTTTAACCGTTAAAATAATTTAAAGCGGTTAATTTTAACAAAATTAATACTTGCTTTATCTATTATACTATTTATTTTTTTTAAAGACAACGATTTGATAAAAATTATAAAAAATTTATTCTTAATTTTTACGTAATTTTTCTTGACAAACACATAAAAACAATTTAAACTGTATCTATTCAATAAACACAGTTCAAGGAGACGCATATGCTTTCGGTAGAAAATTTGAATAAACGATATGAAAATTTCAGTTTAAAAAACGTATCTTTCGATATCGAAGCGGGGTATATTCTCGGCTTTATAGGCATTAACGGAGCAGGCAAAAGCACAACCATAAAATCGTTGCTCGATATAGTAAAAGCCGACAGCGGAAAAATAAAATTTTTCGGAAAAGACCTTTCGCAAAACGAACTTGAAATAAAGCAAAAAGTAGGCATATCTTTAGGCTCGTTCGATTATTATCCGAGATGTAAACTAAGCAAAATTTCCGCCGTCTATAAAGAATTTTTTAATACTTGGAACGCCGAAAAATACGCCTATTACGTTAAAAAATTCAAACTTGACGAAAACAAACGAGTAAAGGAACTTTCGCAAGGAATGAAAGTTAAATTTTCGCTCGCGCTTGCCATTTCGCACGATTCGAAATTACTTATTTTAGACGAGCCGACAAGCGGTCTCGATCCTTTGGCGCGTGAAGAAATTTTAGATATTTTTCAAGAAATCGTAGAAGACGGGAAACATAGTATTTTATTTTCCACTCATATAACGTCCGATCTCGACAAATGCGCCGATTATATTCTATTTATTAAAAACGGCGAAATAGTAGACTTCGACACCAAAGACGATTTAATAACAAAACACGTTCTCGTTTCGGGTAATGCGGACGAATTAGACTATAACGTTAAAAGCCGCGTGATAGCGTATAAACAAAACGCCTATAATTTTAAAGCCCTCGCATTAAGAGAAAATATAAAAGATTTTAATTTTTTTCAAGAAACTCCGAACATAGAAGATATTATCCTGTTTTACAACAAGCAAAACAATCTGTAATTAAATCAATAAGGAGAACAAATATGAAAGCGTTTTTAAAGAAAGAATTTAAACTTTCTATGCCGGGCGGAATGTACTTATGGGCTATGCTCGGGATTTTATCTATTATTCCTAACTACCCTGCCGTCGTCGGATATATTTATACGATAGTCGGAGTATTCGTTTACCTTGTGAACGTACGCGACAATCGCGACTTAGAATTTTCCGCCGTTTTACCCGTATCGCGAAAAACAATCGTAACGGGAAAATGCATAGTCGTGTGTATATTTCAGCAAATAACCACCTGTTTTGCCGTAATCGGTTCTGTTTTCGCAAACTTTTTAATTTCGCCGAACGGCAATTTGGTAGGCATAGACCCCAACGCCGCTTTTTTCGGCATAGTTTATATTTCGCTTGCCGTTTATAACGTTATACTTCTTCCTAATTATTTTAAAACGGGTTACAAACTCGCAAAGTCCGTTATTTGCGCCTCGATTGCGTTTGTTTTGTGCTTTTTGGCATTCGAACTTCCTATACAGTTAATCCCCTCTTTAAAAAATATTTTCGACACTTTAAATACGGCATATTTAGGATATCACGCAATTATTCTTGCCGTAGGACTTGTTTTGTATACGGTTTCGCTCTTAATTGCCATAAAACTCTCTGTTAAAAACTTTGAAAAGGTAAATCTTTAATGAATATAATAATTTTAACAAAGAGCGAAAAACCCATTTACGAGCAAATTTACGAGCAAATATCCGGCAGTATTTTAAACGGCGAATTAACGGCGCATTTTTGCTTGCCTTCGATAAGGCAAATAGCACGCGAATTACAAATAGGCATTATTACGGTAAAAAAGGCGTACGAAATGCTTGAAGACGGCGGTTTTATTTACACCATAGCAGGAAAAGGTTGTTTTGTTAAAGACATAAAAGAAGAACAACTTTCGAAAAAAAAATTAACTCTCGCCGAAGAAAAATTAAAAAAAGATTTACCTTATTACAAAACGTTAGGACTTTCTGAAAGTCAACTTATAGACGTTATTAAAAAATTGTATTAAGCGTTAAAAAAGGAGAACGAATCGTTCTCCTTTTTTATATTCAATCTAACGCTTTTTTATAATTTTAAAACCGTTTGCTTTAAGTAAATCGTAAGCCTCGTCCATAAGTTGATAATCGTATTTAAATACGTCGGTTAAATATTCGCCGCAACCGTCGCGCTCGGCAATAAGTTTTCTAAATTTAACAAGCCCGTCGAACGTGGTGATGTTGCCGTGCCTACGAAGTTTATAATTTTTACCGTTGGTATATTTGACGCTACCGTCGGAATAGGTTACCTTTTCTTCTAAAATTTGTTTTATAGACGCAGGAATTAAACCCTTGCTTATCATAAAAGAATTCCAACGCTGATGTTCTTGCACCGCAAGATTTTTTCGCAAGGAATCGGGAAAATCGAGAGAATATCGAACAACCTTTTTGCCGTTTTCGGTACGGACCACGGCGGGCATATCGCCATAGCCGTAAATTGCCATATATTCGCTTTCGCTAAGTCCTTTTTCGGCGGCATCGATATCGGTATAATCGAGCCCCATCATTTGCAATTTAGAACGCAAACTCAAACAACAATATGTACTCGACTCGCGTTCGAGTTGAGTTTTTTTAGTATACCATTCTTCGTTTGCGCGAATGCGTATCGCGTCGATAAGTTTATTGCCGACTTTACGATTTACTCTTTGCGCAAGTATACGTTCTCTGCTGTATATTTCGTTGCGCATAAGCGCCATATTGAATATTTTATCGTTAGTGATATTTTCGATATTAAATATAACTTCGCGTTCATTTCCTATAAAATAGCAATTTTGCTGTTCGAGAAAAGAATTTTCTTTGCTCCATGCGCGCGCTTTTACGAAAATATTAAAATTATATATACCCCACTCGTCGCGCTTTTGTATGAGTTTTTGCGCCATATCTATATTTTCGAGGTCTGAGCCGAACGCGATTATAACGAGATTTACCGCCTTTTCGTCTTTAGAAATTACTTTACGTATGGTTTTATAAAAATTGACGTCGTTAATATCGAGTTTAAAATAATCTTCGTGCGCCGGCAACGACGGCAAAGGCAAATACTCGTCTTCGTTAAAATCGACCACTTCGTTTTTAAAACGATAATAATCGTGGTTTAAATTTTTGTTGTTTTGCGAATCTACTTTGTCGAATATCGAGTATTTTACTTTTGCGAGTTCAAGCCCGTTTTTACCTTGCTTTAAAAATTGATTATTCGCAACCGACGTTAAAAATATTTGACGATTCGTTTTTCCGAAGCCTATCATTAAAACGTTTATCGAAACGTCGTCTTTAATAAGCGCGGTATTTTTATCTATATGCCGCTCGTCCATAAACCTTGTAAAAGGATATTTATCGACGAAATCGACCGCTATTTTACGATATTTGTTTACGTATTTTATGCACCCTGCCGAATCAGAAACGATATCGTTGTAAATAGCTTCGTATCGCGAATCGCCGAATACGTATACGCTCATACGCAAAAAAATCTTGTTCCTTTCGGATAAATCGAAAAAGTCGATAACATCGGCAAACTCTCGGCAAAGTTGCATATTTATAGTATCGTCTTTAGTGTTTATAATAATAACGTTGCGTTTATCGGAACGCTTTATGCCTTTTAAAATACCGCGAATAACAGATTTATAACGCTTTGTAGATATATAATAAATTTTTTGAGCGTAAAGGTCTACGGCATTTTCGCGCGAAATTTCTCCGATAATCACTTTCGCGCGTTTATCGTCGCTTTTATAAACGTTTACGTTGTCGGCGTTGTATCCGAAAACGTACAACTTTTCTTTTCGCGAAAAACGAAAAGCAATCGAGCGGAAAAACGCCCACATTCGTTGCCCTGCAAGCGAAAAGGTAAACAAGAGAGCGTTTATCGCAACGAGAAAAAAGCATATGTATATTACGACGCGGTAAAAGGAATTTGCCGCCATTAACGCAGATATGCCTTTCATATTGTATTTTAAAACGACGAGACCTATTATATCGGGAATACTCTCGAATATCGAGGTAAGAAAGCCGTGTCCCGAATAATAATATCCTACGAAAAACAACGGCAACGCTATAAGATAAATAAGAACGCAAGAGCCCTTTTTAAATCCGCGAATAAACGCTATTCGTTCGGAACGTTTTTTTATTATAAGCGATACGACGAAATATAAAAATTCCGCCGAAAGTCCTGCCAAACATATGGCAGAGATTACGTTTGCAAGTATCATCGTTTCCCCCGTAAATTAATGTATGTTTTTTATTTGTTTTCGATTATTTTGCCGCTTTTTTACGACTTGTTTTCGGACGCTTTTAAAACGACTTCGTCTTTACTTTTTTCGTGTTTAGACAAATCGTAATAAGATATCAAAGAATGATGTGTTTTTGCTATTTCGTCGCGTTTTTGCAAATATACGTACCCTTCCGAACGCATAAAAGCGTTCCAACGGCGATGTTCGTATTCTTTTATAATTTCGTCGGCGTTTTCGTCTTTACCCGTAACTATCCCCAAAGCCACGCGGCGTTCTGAATAGAGAGCCTCGGCAACCGACGCCCTGCGATAATATTCGTATTTATCGTAAAGTTTTTTATTCTTTTCGATTTCGTCGACTGTCGAAGACCAACGAAGATGACATTCGAGTCCTTTTGCTTCAAGTTCTTCTTGCTCGATTGTTTCAAGCGAGAACAATACTCTCGCGTCGCCTATAAACTCAATACCGTAATTTGCCCCCGATATACTCTTTAATCCGCCGTTCGCGCTCAATATGTCGTTTTTAGCACCGCTATAAACGGACGCAAGAACGGGCGGTATCGTATATCCTTTTTCAAGCGATACTCGACCGAAAACCTCGCGCATACGGATAGTCGTTTGAATATTCAAATCGTCGTCGCCTGCCATAACGAAAGCGGTGGTAACCTGACCTATTTTATAAAGTTCTTCTCTGAATTTATTCGAAGATATATCGACGCCGTCATGAAATATTACATTGTAATAAGCCTCGCCTTCTTTTTTTACACCGTTAAATTTAATAAATTCAGGGGCGGTTGCGGCTATTTTATCCGCAATTTCGCGTTTACAGTCGAACGCGTGAATTTCGATAGTGTAGCCTACCATCTGAGTATACCAGCATAACGTTTTTAAAAGTTCTAAGCCGTATTTGCCAATCCCTACTATTACGATATTTAAATGCTTGGTATTTGCGGCAGCTGCATCGGCAAACACCGAATGCGAACGCAGCGTTCTATAAACTATGTTTTTACTCTCGATAACGCGTCGTACCTTGATAGCACCGTTATCTGCGGCGTTTAACAACATTTCGGTACTTTGACTTTTCGAAAAAACGTAAAAATGCGTATCTCTAACGTTGTATTTAACGCTGTTTCGACATTTTTCTATAAGCGAAAGAGCAATTTCGACGTTTTTATCTTCGTCTTCCGAAATAATATAAAACTTCCGTAATATTTTTCCTTTTTTAAGCGTTACGTCGCCGAGTTCTTTTTTTAAACAAATCGCCCCTATTTTCTTTGCGTTAAAAATCATATCCTCTATATTTTCGTCGGCATCGTTTACCCCGAAAAACACAATCAACTTTTTGCCTTTTACACTGTTTACAATATCTTCGGCAAGCGTTAAAGAGCGATTATTCAGTTCCGACATATAGTAAATTGCAGGACCTTTGTAAAGTTTGTATTTTAAATACGCGGTGGCGTTTTTAAAAAAGGATAAAACGAACCCTGCGGTAAGCACCGGCGCGGTTACGAACATCGCGCAACCGAACACGGCGTACATTATAGACAACCAACCATATATTCCGTCGCTTGCCACAAGGTCGCGCACGGCGTCGAATTCGCCGTCGAGAATAAACAAACGCATGGTATTGTGTATGGATAAAAGAAAAGCTTTAAACGCATGAATAAAACCGCTTTCTTCCGAAAAATACGAAGTGAAATATAACGGATAAAACATAGCGATGCCCGCTATAAAAACCGCTATTAAAATAATCCAAAAAGGTTTAATATCTACCTTTTTTTCAAGCCCCCCTTTGCCTTGACAAACGGCAAGTATTATAGCCGTAATTATAATCGCCAAAGCAAATATCAACGCAATTATCAAAATCGTATTTAAACTCATAATTATACCTCGCATCAACGTTTTTGTTTTTAACGCCGAGTGTAACTACCTACTCTATTTATTATAGAGTACTATTTTTTATACTCGATTGTCAAGTTATTAATCAAAAAAGGTATAAAATAATAAATATTTTTATAGTAATAATATAAGTTGTTCACGAAAATTCTTTATCTCTTTAGAAAAATTTTCGTAAGCATTTTTTTTAATTACTCGCGCGAGCAAAACCACGCTTTTGCGCTGCGCGCC
>CAYTNZ010000026.1:0-9357 GCA_964439285.1 uncultured Clostridia bacterium
AGCTTTTTTCTAAAATTCGTCGTTCTTTTTGTCTTGTTAAAAAATCGTCGGTTACCTGTTTTACGGTAAGTTCCGCAAAACGTTCGTCCCACTTATTCATTCATCGTCCTCCTTTAATAACAATAAAAGTCGTTTCTTTTCTTCTTTTAATTCTTCGTCCGAAAGCGAAGACAGCATAGGCGTATCTTCTAACAGTATTTTTGCCGCTTGAATATCCGGCGGCACTTGTTTTTTAGTTACTTTGCGCTTTACGAGCACGGCTTCGCCGTCAGAAAAGCCGTATTCTTCCACTATTTCGTCAGAATCGTAACCGAGTGCCCTTTTTAAAAGCGCGTCTTTCAATTCTTCGTCCACTTAAAAACTCCTTCGGCGTTTTTTATTAGTGAGTCTTAAAATATCTTTTTGTACGTCGGTAAGCGTTTTTTGCGGCGCGGCATTATGCGGTTTGCTCATAACGAGATAACGTATGCAATCTAACGTATGGTCATTACATTTTTTAGGCGTATCGCCCGACCCCCAAAAGTATCCTTTTATTTCGCGAATAAGATTAACGCAGTTGTTAAAAATATAAAACCGCGGCTTACCGTTTTCTCCTTTTAAAACCTTTTTTACTCTTGCGATACCTGCAAAAAGGTCTTTATTTACGTTTGCGTTTACGTTTATCCCCTTTTCGTAAAAAAGTTCGCTTACGCTCTTAACTCCCGCCAACGTACGTTGATTAGCAGCCGAATCGATAAGCGCGTTCAAACGTCCTTTTTCGTCGGTATGCCAACCGAGCGCGGCGCTTATTTCTTTTATTTTATCGGCGTGATAATCTATATCGCGCTTTGCTTCGTAATGCTCACAAATTATGTATATATTATCGTCGTAATCGACGCACGCCCACAAAGCCGCAAGCGGATTATTTAGCCCCGGGTCTATCACTATGGTATCTTGCCACTCGAACGGCACCGAAAAAGGTTCTATTACGTGTATGCGTTCGTCGAATTCGGGATACACCAACCCTTCGTTCACGGCAAACCTGCCTAAACGCCTGCTTTGCAGTTCCGTTTCGCTCATCGAGTTTTCTAAGAGTTTTATTTCGCTCTTTTTTAAAAACGGGTTGTCTGCCCATTCCATAAACTCGTACCATATTTCAGGATTGTTATATTTGTTCAAATAAATTTCGTCGTACAAAAAAGTAATGCCTTTAAGCGGAGTCATCGTTCCGAAAATGTCGCCGCGTCTGTCTATTACTCGCATACGGCACTCGTCGTAAATATCCTTAGGCGGTTCTTCGTCAAACCACACGAAATCCAAAGAACTGCCCTGAAATTTTTCTCTACCTTGGTCGCAACTTTTAAAGCCTATCACCGAAATACCGCCGAACACGTTTTTTACGCGTATTTGGTCTATAACGCCCGACTCGGCACTGTCTTTTCTTCCCGATAACATAACCATGTCTTCAATCCAATCGGCGTTAAGATACTGCAAAATCTTTTTTTGCGCCACGTCTCTTTGCACTTGTTGCGAAAGCGAAACAACCCACCCGAATACGTTAGGGCGATTTTTGCGGTAAGGATGTATTCCCCTCGCCATATACACGCACTCTACCGCACCGCACTCGGTTTTACCGCTACGATTACCGCCGAAAACCCAACGATTGCGCTTTTTGCATTTGTGAAAAGCCAATTGTTTTTTATGCTTTTTTCTTCCTTTATTGTATTTAGAAATATAATCGCCTGCTTTTCTCTTTTGTTCTTCCTCTTCGATTTCGCGAATTTTTAAAATAATTTCCCGTTCGAGCATATGACAAAACCTATCCCGTTTTTACATTATTTTACCTTTTGCTACCATAACTTTTAGGTTACAATAGTTTCCACATCGTTTAGACGTTAAAAAATAAAACCGATTAAGCCCAAAACTTTCTAACGGCTAAACACGTCAATAAATTCACAAGGAATGTTCTATGAAAAAAATAATAGCGTTAACCTTAATAATTCTTTTATTTTCGCCCTTTCCTACATATTCGGCAAAAGCCGAGAGCGGCGAATTCGCGAGAATTTCCACGAGCGGAGTTTATCTTTACTCGTCGCCTAACGAAAACGACGGACTTTTTATGTTACCGCAAAGTTATTTCGTAAAAATCACGGGAGAAACGAACGATTACTATTACGTAAGTTACCTTACCGACGAATTGCCGTACGTAAAAATAAACGGCTATTGCAAAAAACCTGAAATTACTCGCGTTTCGTATACCCCCGATACCCCTTATTTAAAATACCAAACAGAAATAACGTACACACTCTCAAACGAACTTTTAGACAATCCGCTGTCTACGTATAAAACTCTCGCCGTGTACTACGGAGAATTCAACTTCGGCACAAGCGTTTTTTATTACGTCAATTTAAATGGGCAATTCGGTTATATTCCGTCGAGCAATTGTTCTAAACTCGACTACCCCGTAAACACCGAACACACCTTTTCTGAAAACGAAACGCCGCCAAAATCCGAATTGTCGTCTACGCAAAACAACGCGGTGAGAATAGTTTTAATTTGTACTCTTTCGGTATTCGCAATAGGCGCGATTTACTTTTTATTCAAACCGCAAAAGGCGAAAAACGCACCTAAACCTTTTTACGACGAAAACGAAAATTATTAAAAAATTATTGATTTTTATTACGCTCGAAAACTTTTCGTCTTAATTTTTCATTAAACTTTTTATCCTTTTACCGCAATTTGCGCTCTTTTAACAAGCCTTTTCGGTTTTAACGCTTTTACATATCAATTTTTTCTTAAAACGCTTGTCCGTCAAAACCGAACACCCCTTTTTAGCCACGCTTTTAAGCGCGTGCATCATAAAACCGACGTTTGAAAAATTTTCGTAAAACCACTTCTCGTCAAGTCCTTCTTTTAAAAGTTCGGAGTTTATCTTTTCCAATAATCGCGATTGCTTTCTAAAATAAGTTCGCTCGGTACAATCGAAAGCAAAATTTTTAAACTCGCCTTCGAGTTTTTTCTTTCTTCTGAAATACTTATATTCGAGCATAAATCTTTCTTCGAAAGTAAGCCGTTCCAAAATATCCGAAATTGCGTCTTTTAAAATAAGCAACGCATTTTTAGTAAGTATTTTTTCTACAATATGCTCCGCCGATTCACTCGCGCTTTCGTACTTAAAGCAAACGCATGCCTGTGCCTCTATCTCTCCGTTTATCCCCCTTATTATTCCGTCTATTCTCGGAAATACGTATAACATTACTTTTTGATAATCTCTCAAATAATATCACCTCGCTTTATTGCCCCTTCGCATTTTTATTATTACATACTTTTTTCATAATTGGAATTATAACTGACACAAAATCATAAACATATGTTTATAATCTTGACATATGTTACCATATAATACAGGCATACGATTGCCTGTATTTTTTAATTATTACAAAATATTCATGACTTAAAAAATAGAAAAAAAGAGAATTTTGTCGACAAAGAGAGAAAAGTATGATATAATCATTTCATTAAAAATTTTTAAAAAAATTCGGAAATTAAAAAATCCGAACAACTTAAGGTTTATTTATGAAAAAATCAATTACTATTTTCAGTTTTATAATAATGATTTGCGCGTGCGTATTCGGCGCCTCCTTTTCGGTATCCGCACAAAGCGACACCGACGACGGCGACAAACTGTTTATGCCCACATCGTACGAACAGTATCTCGAACTTACCGATCCCTCCGATTTTGTAATTTCGGATAAATACATTGCGATTGCAGACAAAAAAACTTCCGAAAAAACGGTGCTGTATCTTTTTAACCGCGCCGAAAACAAATATAAATCTTACGACGTTATAACCACAAACACAGTATCCTCTTTAAATTTTTATTCTACCGACGATAACGATTATCTTTTCTTTTTAGAAACGGGAAATTTAGTAAATTACATATCTTGCAAAACCTTTTCACAACACGAAAAAGTAGATAATTTTTCCGCGTCGGCAATGTATATAAACGGCAACGAAATTTACTATGCAATTCAAACCAGTGCAAGCAGCAACGTTCACTTTACCACAATAACAAATCTTTCAATCGATACCGAAAGCGCGAAAAAAATAAATTCTAATCCTATTGAAACAAGCAATTATCCTACTTTTTCGGAATACAATCAAAACGTATATTTTTCTGCGAATAATCACGTTTATCTTTGTTTGCAAGAAAGTATGAGCGAAAAATACAACACAATCAATGCGATAAACCATTTTATCATTTTCGGCGAAAGCAGCAACTGTTTAATTTATACAACGAATATAGTAGGCAACATTCTAATCGGCGCAAACAACACAACTCCCCTTCAAAACAAGAGTGCGACCGTAGTTAAATACTATAACGGACACGCTTACTTTTTAACGTCGAACGGCATTTTAAAGTACGATATCGAAAACGAAAAGTTTACCGATTACGAAATAAACAAATACTCCGCATCGTTAAACCGCTTAAACGCCCCTTCGGATATATCTATGTACGGCGACAAAACGGTAATAGCCGATAAAGGCAACGAAAGAGTTATTATTTACGACGGCGAAAATTACGTTGCCGTAACGACCGATAAAGTTATACCTTCAAAAGTATGCGCAGGGGCAAATAATTTTATAGTTGCTAACGGTGCGGCAATCTACGTTTACGATTATTCGGGCAAACTATTAAACGAAACCGCTTCTATAAATATAAACAGCGACGTATCGTCCGCTACCTTTTCGATAGACACATATTATATAATTTCTTCTAACGGTTCTACTTATTCGCTCGACGATAAAACGCTTACAATTTCCGACGCGCATTCTCCGCAAATAGAAAACGCATTAAGTATAACGGCAGACCTTTACGGAAACGTTTACGTTCTTAATTCTACGGGACAAATTACTTCGTACCCCGTTTCGAGTTTTTTTTCAAACGAAACGGCGATAGGTACAAGCGTAGCGCGATTCAACTCTGATTGCAAAAAAATCCTCGTCGATTTTAACGGCAATATTTACGGTTTATCCGACTCGACTATTTCTATTTACAAAAACGGCACCGTTTCGAGCCAAAATATTTCTTTCGAAAACTTTGTTTACGACGGAGAAAACAAAACCGCTCGATCTTTCGCCTTTTCGTTAACGGACGGCAGTGTATATATTCTTTCGGACGGCTTTATAATAACAAAAGAAATAGGCGTTTCGACTTTTAAAAATATTTCCGCAGACGAATTATACAATAGCGTCTACCAATCCGCACCGAGCAGCAATGCCCTTATAGTAAACATTCCCAAAGGCTCTATCGCGGTTAATTTAAACGCAACCGCTCTAAATGCCGATTCGTCGGTATTGCCGTACCTTTCGTACGAACGTTTAGCAAACGACGAATCGGGCATAGTTCTCGGCGTAATAGACGCAGGCTACGTGGTTGCGATATACAAATACACAGATTCTTCGTCGAGCGCAACCTTGCCTTCTCGCGAATATAAAATTTGTTTGATTTCGGCAAACAACGCCGCATCCCCCACCCCGAACACGTCGTATTTTACCGAAGAAGAAAAAACAGGTTATCTTTCGAGCAACGTTAATTTATACAGACGTCCGCTAATGCAAGATTTTTCTAAAATAAAAATTTTAGAAAGAAACACCGCCGTTTCTGTTTTAGGAAAGGTAAGCCTTTCTAAAAATATTATCGACAGCGACTATTATTTCGTTAAACTTGCAGACGGAAATTTCGGGTTTATCCCCTCGTCGTTTATAACCGAAAGCGTTTCTATAAACCTTGAAAACGAAACCTTTTCGTATCAAACGCTGAAAAAAGGCAAAACCGCAACGCTTACAGCCGCAACGGGCGAAAGCATCACCCTAAACAATAAAGAAGAATTAAGAGTTTATAACCTTTCGGCAAGCAACGAAGGATATAAAGTAGTATCTTACGAAAAAGACGGCGTTACTTATTACGGCGAAGTATCTAAAAAATCGTTAAACTCGGCGTCGCCGTTGGTAATTATAACTCTTGTAATAGTAATGCTCGTTACCGCGTCGGTACTACTTAGCAGTTGCTATCTGCTGCTACGCAAAAAGCCGTCTCTCGATTAATAAAAATTTTAAGATTAATTAAATAAAAGCGTGGCGTTCCTTTTTTAAGGAACGCCACGCTTTTATTATTATCGCCGCGCAATATTATTAATTGCGCGGCGACGTTATTTCTTTAATTTTTGTTTATATATTAAAATTCTTTTAACTGTCCTTCTATTTTAGCCTTCATCTCCATATATTTTTCAAGTTTTTGACGTTCTGCGTCAACGAGATTTTTAGGCGCTTTATCTATAAATCCGTGGTTATTGAGTTTTCCTTCGGCGCGCTTGATTTCGCTTATTACTTTTTCGAGTTCGCCTTGCAATCTTTCGCGTTCTTTTTCTAAATCGACCATATCGCCGAGTGCTATAAACACGGTGCATAGTTCGGTAACTTGAGAAATTGTTTTTTCTCCTATTTCAGAGCCGTTTTCGCAATAAGCGATTTCGCTAACACCCGCAAGTTTTAAAATATGAGCGGCGTTCGCGTTTATATATGCTTTGTTCGACGTAGAAATATAAAGTTTAACCTTTTTCGACGCAGTACAACCGACCGAAGTTTTTATATTACGCACGGTGCGTATAACTTCCATAACTCGCTCGAACGCTTTCGCCTCTTTTTTATAAGCGAGTTTCGAATTGTAACGCGGGAATTCCGAAACCATAATACTACCCGAAACGGTAGGCAAATTCTGATAAATTTCTTCGGTGATATACGGAATAAACGGATGCAAAAGTTTTAAAGCGTTTTCGAGAACGAAACAAAGAACGCCCAACGTATCTTTCTTTTTAGCCGCGTCGTCGCCGTACAACGAACTTTTGCAAAGTTCGATATACCAATCGCAAAAATCGCTCCACATAAAATCGTACAAAATTCCGGCGGCAATTCCGAGTTCGAATTTTTGTAAATTTAACGTTACTTCTTTTATACACGACTCTAAGCGCGATACAATCCACTTATCCGCCGCCGAAAGTTTAATTTCGGAAATATCGGGAATATTTTCGCCTTCCGCATTCATAATAACAAAACGAGACGCATTCCAAATTTTATTCATAAAATTACGGCTCGCCTCGACTTTGGCACTGCTGTAACGAGTATCGTTACCGGGCGAAACACCGTTTATAAGCGAGAAACGAAGCGAATCAGCGCCGTATTCGTCGATAACTTCTAACGGGTCGATTCCGTTGCCGAGAGATTTCGACATCTTACGTCCTTGCTCGTCGCGCACGATACCGTGCATCAAAACGTCGCGGAACGGCACTTTTTTCATATGCTCGATACCCGAAAAAATCATACGAGCAACCCAGAAGAAAATAATATCGTAACCGCACGACAACACGTCGGTAGGATAAAAATATTTTAAATCTTCCGTTTCGTTAGGATATCCGAGCGTAGAAAAAGGCCAAAGCGCCGACGAGAACCACGTATCCAATACGTCTTCGTCTTGTTTTAAATTAGTGCCGTTACAATGAGGACAAACGCTTACGTCTGTTTTCGAAACTATCGTTTCGCCGCAATCTTGACAATACCAAACGGGAATACGATGTCCCCACCACAACTGCCTCGAAATGCACCAATCTTTAATACCTTCCATCCAGTTGTTGTAAACTTTCGTAAAACGCTCGGGCGTAAATTTAATTTTATTTCTCGCAACGGCATCGATAGCGGGTTTTGCGAGCGGTTCCATTTTAACGAACCATTGTTTCGAAACGATAGGCTCTACCGTGCTCTTGCAACGATAGCAATGTCCTACGTTATGCGCGTGCGGTTCTATCTTAACAAGGCAACCGCAAGCCTTTAAATCTTCTACTATATTTTCGCGAGCAACGAATCTGTCTTGATTTTCGTATTTTCCCGCTTGTTCGTTCATAGTGCCGTCATCGTTCATAACGCGAATTACGGGCAAGTTATGACGAAGCCCCACTTCGAAATCGTTGGGATCGTGTGCAGGCGTAATTTTAACCGCGCCGCTACCGAATTCCATATCTACGTAATCGTCTGCGATTATAGGAATTTCTCTGTTTACAAGCGGCAATACAAGCGTTTTTCCTACAAGTTTTTCGTAACGCTTGTCTAAAGGATTTACAGCCACCGCGGTATCGCCGAGCATAGTTTCGGGACGAGTAGTCGCAACTACAATATACTCGTCGCTATCCTTTACCGGATATTTCAAATGCCAAAAATACGAATCGTCTTCGCTATATTCGACTTCCGCATCCGAAAGAGCGGTTTTACAACCGGGGCACCAGTTGATAATTCTGTCGCCCCTGTAAATCAAGCCTTTTTCGTAAAGATTTACGAACACTTCTTTTACCGCACGCGAACAGTTATCGTCCATAGTAAACGCAAGGCGCGACCAATCGCACGAAACGCCCATCTTTTTGAGTTGTTCTACGATTCTGCCGCCGTACTGTTCTTTCCACTGCCAAGCGCGTTTTAAAAAGCCTTCGCGACCTACGTCGTTTTTCGTAAGCCCCTCTTTTTTCATTTGTTCTACTATTTTTACTTCGGTGGCAATAGACGCGTGGTCGCACCCGGGCAAATAGAGTGCAGAGTATCCCTGCATACGCTTAAAACGAATAAGCACGTCTATTATAGTATTATCGAGCGCGTGTCCTAAATGAAGTTGCCCCGTAATATTCGGAGGCGGAATGACAATGGTAAAAGGGATTTTCGAAGGATCTACTTCCGCCCTGAAATAGTTTTTATTTACCCATTCGTCGTACAACCTTTGTTCAAAATCTTTGGGGTTGTAAGTCTTTTGCATTTCCATAATCAAACCGTTCCTTTTTTCAATTTTTTCGCTAAAATTTTTCACGTATATAAATTTAATGTCTTATTATTATAAAATTTTTACGACTTATTGTCAAACGATTGTTACATATATAACGACAAACGATTTTTTTAATACCGAAAAAATATTTTCAATTTTACGCTGTCAATTCCTTTAAAACACGCATAACATAATAATATCAGAAGTTATAAACTTGCTTGCAAAAATTTATAACTTCGCCGTATTTCAAACAAGAAGTGTAAAAACTCACGTTTTTACGACAAAATTGCAAAGTTTTGCAAAGATTTTTACGTCAGTAAAAATCTCATTTCTTATAATTTATAATATCCCGCGCGAGCAAAACCGCGTTTTTGCGCTGCGCGCCCTTATTTGCCCGTAAGGCGCTTAGGTAGGAAAAGTGAATGACCGCATTTTGATAATATGAGAGCATTTTAAACTATGCGGTCAGAGAAAAACTCCGTTTGCTAAGCGTTAAGCGTCAAACGGGTTTTTCTAAA
>CAYTNZ010000027.1:0-8627 GCA_964439285.1 uncultured Clostridia bacterium
TTTCGTGATCGACGCTTCGAGTTTTAAAATTAAAAAAATAATTCCCGTAAAGCAAAGTTCGTCGGGCGAGCAATATACTTTAAAAACGCAACTTTTCGAAGGGAAATCTTTACAAGAAATATTAAGCGTTTCGTCGGATTTATTTACGGGAGCGACTTATACTCATAACGAGTTTATCGAAATGGTAAAAGAAGGTTATCGTGCGTTAAACGATGCCGGTATCGGCTTAACGGCGGTTGAGTATACGGGCGAATATGATTTTGTCAAAAGCGTTAAAATTTCGAACTTTTTTGACGGTTATATCGTAAACGTTCAAGGCAAAGCGGTGCTTTTAGACCAAGGCGATTACGAACAGCCGTTAGAGTTTAACGTGGCAATCGAAAACGGAAAAGTTGCGTATATCGGCGCTATTAAGCAAAGCACTTTCGGATATTCCGCGAATACGAAAATTTTTATAGGTAAATCGTCGGAGCAGATAAACGCGATTTTAGATTCGGAACTTACGGGTGCGACTTATTCGAACACCGTGCTTAAATCGATGATTTCAGAGGCTTTTTTAGTGGCGGAGAGTATAGGAGGTAACGCGTAATGACGGCAAAAACGAAAAATATGATTCAATGCGTTGCCGTGCTTGCTATTATCGCGTTGTGTAGCGGCTTGCTTTTGGGTGCGTTTAATATTTTAACTTATGTAGACCCGTTGCAGTCTACGCTCGACGGATTTAAAAAAGACAGCGGCGCATGCGGCGAGTTCGAAATGGTGGTTTCGGATAAGCCTGTATCGTACGAGAACGGACAAATTATATATTACGCGGTATCCGACGACGATTCTCCCGTTCACGCGTTTTTAGCGAGCGGTAGCGGCGGATATCAGGGTAACGTTCAGGTTTACGTTTATGTTCAAAACAATAAAATTTACAATATCATCATAGGCGAAAACAGCGAAACGTTTTTGTCTAAACTCGAAAGTTCGGGCTATTACGAAAAATTTTACGATAAAGATATATCTACGTTAGCCGATTTTAACGACGTTGACAGCGTTAGCGGTGCAACCAAATCTTCAACCGCGGTGAAAAACGCTATAAACGCGGTGGTTTCTTATTATAACGAAAACGTAGCAGGGGGTACGGCGCATGAATAAAGTAAAACTTAAAGAAACTTTACTCGGCGGACTTATAAAAAACAACCCGACATTCGTACTCGTTTTGGGTACGTGTCCTACGATTGCGATGACCACGACGTTGTCGCAGGCGTTTGCGATGGGCGTGGCTACTATGTTCGTGCTTATTTTTTCGAACATTTTCGTAAGCCTTTTAAGAAACGTTATTCCCGATAAGGTGCGTATTCCTTGTTACATTATTATAATATCTACGTTCGTAATTATCGTGCAAATGGTAATGCGTAAATTTATTCCCGATTTATACGATACGATGAAGGCGTTTATCGCTCTTATAGTCGTAAATTGTATAATACTCGCAAGAGCCGAAAGTTTTGCATCCTGCAATACGCCGTTGTACAGCGCGTTGGACGGGCTTTCTATGGGGCTCGGATTTACCGCGGCGCTCAGTCTTATAGGTATAGTGCGCGAATTTATTGCCGGCGGTTCGTTCGCAGGTATAAAAATTCCCGGATTTCCCGTGATGAACGGAACTTCGGCAAGTGCGTTCGGTTTTATAGTTTTCGGCTGTATGATGGCTCTTTTCAATTTTATAAATCAAAAGTTATCCGAAAAGAAAAAAAGAGAACTTCCTTTAAAAAAAGAAACTATCGTTAAAGACGGCAAGGAGGAGGCTTAAATATGACGGCGTCTATTGTATCCGTAATGTTTGCGGCTATAATTTCAAACAATATAGTATTGTCGCAATATCAGGGCATTTGTCCTTTTTTAGGCGTTTCTAAAAAGACGTCGAGCGCTTTAGGTATGGGCTTTGCCGTAATTTTCGTAATGGCGATTTCGTCGGTGTTTACTTGGCTTATTTATAATTACGTTTTACTGCCGCTCGGAATAGATTATCTGTACACGATGGCTTTTATTCTCGTTATAGCAAGTCTTGTTCAAATGACCGAAATGATTATAAAAAAATATTCGCCTACGCTTTACAGTGCGCTCGGTGTGTATTTACCGTTAATTACAACAAATTGCGCTATTTTAGGAACGGCGAACAGCGCGGTGGTTTTCAACAGTTATAATTTTATAAACACTTTTGCCGTGTCGGTTGCAACGGGCGTAGGTTTTCTCGTGGCGATACTTTTACTTGCCGGAATAAGAACGAAAACGGATAAAGCGGATATCCCCGAGTGCTTTAAAGGCTTTCCTATTACGCTTGTTACCGCCGCTATTATGGCGCTTGCGTTCGCGGGATTTGCGGGCTTGGTGTAAGGAGGACGAGATATGATACCTGTATTGTTGGCTGGCGGAATTATGCTCGCGCTCGCGTTGGTGTTCGGCGTAATTCTCGTTATTTTTTCTCGCGTGTTTTCGGTGGAAAAAGACGCAAAAATTCAAGAAGTTGAAGAACTTTTGGCAAAATCCAATTGCGGCGGTTGCGGCAGGGCAGGTTGCGCACAGTTTGCCGAAGCACTCGTAAAGGGCGAAGCGAAAATTTCGGATTGTAAAGCGACGCCGGTCGCAAATAAAGAAAAAATCGCTAAAATCATAGGCGGCGGCGACGTGGGCGAAGAAACTGTTGCGATAGTGCGTTGCAACGGCGGAAACGCTTGTTTTAATAAATACGATTATCACGGTTACGGAAATTGTCAGTCTTGCGAGCTTATCGCAGGCGGTAAAAAGGCTTGTCCCGTAGGATGCATAGGCTTAAAAACCTGTGTTGACGTTTGTCCTTACGGCGCTATCGAATTGACGGACGAAGGATATACAAAGGTAAATCCCGAAAAGTGCGTCTCGTGCGGTGCGTGCATTGTGAATTGTCCTAAACATATTATAGAAAGAATACCTAAAAACGCAAAAATTTATATAGCGTGCAGCAATCACGCAAAGGGTAAAGATATTTTAGAACTTTGCAAACGCGGATGTATAGGGTGCGGAATGTGCAGTAAAGTTTGTCCCGAAGGCGCTATACGATTAAACGACGGCTTGCCCGAAATAGATTATAAAAAATGTACGGGTTGCCTTACCTGTGTAGGTAAATGTCCTACGAAGTGTATAAAAACTTTATGATTATGAAAAAAGACATAATTCTTTTCGATATGGACGGCACTCTTTTCGATACGGGAGAGGGAATAACCAAATGCGCGCAGTATGCGCTTTCCGCCTATGGAATAAAGGTAGACAATCTCGAAAAATTGCGTTGTTTCGTAGGTCCGCCGCTCTTAGATTCGTTTATGGAGTTTTACGGATTTTCGAAAGAAAACGCGAAAAACGCGGTTTTAAAATTCCGCGAAAGATATTCGACTTTGGGCGTGTTCGAATGCAGTGAAATTGTCGGAGTGAGAGAGTGCATAGACGCACTTTCGGCGGCGGAAAAAACGCTTTGTGTCGCTACTTGTAAACCTGAAAAATTCGCTAACGTAATTTTGCAAAAATTCGGGCTTTCAGACTATTTTAAAGTTGTCGTAGGTAGCGAAATGGACGAAAAAAGAACTCGTAAAGAAGAAGTTATAAGTGAGGTTTTTGCTCGTCTTAACGAAAAAAACGTTGAAAATCGTTCTATTATGGTCGGCGACAGGCAACACGATATATTGGGTGCTAAACTTTGTAATATACAAAGTATCGGTATAAAAACAGGTTTTGCGGAAAAAGACGAGTTGGAAAAGGCGGGCGCGGATTATATCGTAAACGATTTTTTCGAACTTTTGCGATTATTGTTAAAAATTTAAAAGAGAGGTTGTGCATTTTGTACAGCCGCTTTTTAATTTTTTTAGCGTTAAAATCGTTTAAACGGCAATAAATCGGTCGTAAATTTCGTCAAAACTATAAAATAACGCCGTTTATGACTAATTTAACAAAAATATTAAAAAAAATTGCACAAAGTTGGTAAAAAACTATGTACAAAAAACAAATTCAATGGTATAATATTTGCGGTAAATATTAATTACATATATAATAATGATTATTTAAAAGGTTTATTAACAATCATAAGAGGTGGCACAAGTGGAAAAAATCGGAATTATTGATTTAGGTTCAAATTCGGCAAGGCTCGTAATCGTAGAATTATTCGGCGACGGGCATTTTGTAGTAGTAGACGAACTTAAAGAGAGCGTAAGGCTCGGGCAGGATATGGAGCGCGACGGCTTTTTAAAACCCCAAAGGGTTGCCGAAACAATAAAAACGTTAAAGATGATGCGCAAATTATGCGATTCTAGCAACGTTGACAGAATAATAGCAGTTGCAACGGCTGCGGTTCGTCGTGCTAAAAACCAACGCAGTTTTCTTGACGAAATTCAAGCAACGTGCGGCATTAAAGTTAAGGTTTTAAGCGAAGAAGAAGAGGCTACGCTTGTTTATAAGGGCGTTATTAATTCTATGGATATTCCCAAAGGATTAATTTTAGAAATAGGCGGCGGCAGCACAAAAATCGTTTATTACAATCGTAGAAATATGCTTAACTACGTAACGTTGCCTTTCGGGGCGGTAACGCTCACCGATTTATTTAAAGATGACGGTCTTTCGCCCGAGGCGCAAACAGAAAAAGTTGAAGAGTTCTTTACCGAACAGTTAAAAAACATAGATTGGTTAAAAAACATAGACCCCGATACTCAAATGATAGGCGTCGGCGGTTCGTTCAGAAATATATTCAAAATCAGCAAAATGGTAAGAAAGTATCCTATGGATACCGTTCATAACTATCGTCTTCCCGTAGACGATTTCGAGAATATTTACAATATGATAAAAGTTCTCGATATCGACAAGAAAAAGAAGATTAAAGGACTTTCGACCGCTCGCGCCGATATTCTTCCCGCAGCGCTCGCCGTTGTTAAATCGTTTGTAAGTTATATGAATTTCGAACGTTTTATTATAGGCGGAAGCGGACTTAGAGAAGGTATTATGTTTAACCAAGCAATGCCTATTACGGTAGAAAAACCTATTTCGGACATACTCGGTTACAGTCTTAATACTCTCGTAAAATATTATCAGTGCGACGAACAACACGTCGCTCACGTAGTGGATCTTTCGGTACAACTTTTTAAACAGTTAAGAGTATTGCATAAGTTCCCCAGACAATATTTAAAAATACTTAAAGTCGCTGCAACGTTGCACGATTGCGGCAGTCGCGTTAAATTCTACAATCATCAAAAACATAGTTGGTATATGATTTTAAACGCAACGTTGTACGGTATTACGCATAGAGAAATCGTGCTTGCCGCTTTTGTTGCCGGTTGCCATAAAAAAGAAGATATTAACGCAGCAGATTGGTTCAGATATAAAGATATCGTAAACGAAGAAGATTTAGACGCAGTTCGTAAACTCGGCGTTATGCTAAGAATTGCCGAAAGTCTTGACAGAAGTTGCACGAGTTGCATAAAAGGAATTAATTGCGACGTTTTGGGCGATTCGGTAATTATGAAAACCGAGGTCGAAGGCGACGCTTCTTTAGAAATTCGCGATGCGTTGACCGCAAACCAAGAATTTAAAAAATCTTTCCGCAAAAATCTCGAAATATTGTAATTTTATATAGTTTAACTTAAACGAGCGAGTTTTGTAACTCGTTGCGTTAAAATTAAAAAAGTCGCAATGTTGTTGCGGCTTTCTTAATTAGAAAAGGTGATATTAAAAAGGTAAAAATGCAGGTAATTTTAGCAAGTAAATCTCCGCGTCGCAAACAAATTTTGTCTGAAATTATAAAAGACTTTACGATAATTCCGTCAAATGCGGAAGAAATAGTAGATTTGACTTTGCCGCCCGAAGAAATCGTAAAGAATCTTGCCGCGACAAAGGCTCAAGACGTTTTTAAAACAAATCTCGATTGTGTGGTAATAGGTTCCGATACGATAGTGTATTTTAACGGTAAAGTTTTAGGAAAACCCAAAGACGAGCAAGACGCTTATAACACGCTTAGTTTATTAAGCGGAAACGTGCATAAAGTTTACACGGGCGTATGCGTTTGCACTAAGTTGCAAACGACTTGTTTTTATTGCTGTTCTACCGTTGAATTTAATATTCTTTCGGATAAATTCATACGCGATTACATAGCGACGGGTTCGCCTATGGATAAAGCGGGAAGTTACGGCTTTCAAGATAATCCCGCTCTCGTAAAATGCTATTCGGGCAGTTTTACCAATATTATCGGTTTACCTAAAGACGAGTTAAAAAAAACGCTTGTTTCAATGAGGATAATATGATTAAATTAGCAATTGATTTGGGTTCTTCTATAACCAAAATATTTAAAATAGGCAGCGGCATAGTGCTTGCCGAGCCTTCTTGCGTTGCCGTTGCGTCTGAAACGAATACTGTAAAAGCGATAGGCGAAGACGCAAAACGGTTAATCGGTAAAACCGCCGAATATACGACGATTGTTTTCCCCGTTTTCGAGGCTGATATCGTAAACGACGGCATGGCTGCCGTTATGCTTTCTTATTTTTTAGATAAAATAGGAATACCGCCATCGAAAGCAAAGCGTTGCGAGGTTGTTTTCAACGTTCCGTGCGGCGCGAAAGAAGAACTTTTAGAAAAATATTATCGCCTTGCCGACGCTTGTAAAATAGGTTCTGTAAATTTTGTCGAAACTCCGTTTTTAGCGGCGTTCGGGCAAAATATTTCGCTTAGCGAAACCAATCCCGCTTTTATTATAGATATAGGCGGCGGAATTACCAATATAGCCGCCATTTCGCTTGACGGGGTTATTGCCGGCATAAGCCTTAATATAGGCGGCGGTAATATAGACAGTCAGATAATAGACCATATAGCCGATTCGTTCAACTTAAAAATAGGTTTGCAGACAAGCGAAAAATTAAAAACGACGGTTGCAAGCCTTTATACCAACGATAAAGAAAGTATGATTATAAACGGCAGAGATATAAGCACGGGAAGACCTCGTTCTGTTGCGGTTTCTTCGGTCGATATTTACGAACCCGTTAAAATTTTTGCCGATAAAATAGTCGAATATACGGGGCTTATTTTATCTAAACTTCCTGCCGAAGTTTCGGCTGCTATTTGGCATAGCGGAATTTATCTTTCGGGCGGGGGCGCTAAAATAATAGGTATGGACGATTATCTTTCTCACGCTTTGCAGATGGATATAAATCTTTCGGACGAGCCGCAAATGGCAGTTATTTTAGGCGGAGGAAGAACGATAGGATTTGATGATATTTTAGAATTGATAAAAATCGATATTTAACTAAATTAAAGTCGCGAACGAAACGTTTGCGGCTTTTTAACTAAAAGTTAAACGCGGCAAAAGTGTAATGTAGTGCCGTGCGCAAACGCAAGGTTAGTGTTTTTGGTAAAAGTGTAAAATAAGGTCGTAGTGCGAACGCAAAGTTAAGGTCTATGCGTTTGCGTCGCGACCTTATAAAATTTATTTATATAACGATAGACGGGTATATGTATAATTGATTAAAAAACGTTGATTTGCGCATACTTAAATTGAATTATGCTCGATAAACTTACTCAATTTATTTTAAATAAAATAAACGCCGAATCTGACGGCTCGTTTGTCGTGCTCGACTGTAACGACTTTATTTCCGTAATGCCTTCGCGTATGTCGGCTGATGAAAACGCCTTTTTAAACTCTATACGTTTTTTATATAGTAGGGGGTATATCGATGTTAAGTATTCCGACGATAATACCTTTTGTTTATGTTCGATGCCTAAGGGCAGGCAAGTAACGGATATCGAAAAGAATGATTTGCAAAACTCGTCTTTTCGTCGCGGTGTGTTTTTAATCGCTTTTTTAGGCGGATTTTCGGGCGCGATTTTAGGTGGATTGATTTCGATTATCCTATCCTTGCTCGTTTAAGGAGATAAAATGTTAAGTAAACAAGAAAACGAAATAATGAAAATTATTTACGTCCTGTGTAAAGATAAAGGTTCTTGCCTTATAAGTCCTCTCGAAATTTTATCGATGTTACCCGAAAAACGCAAATATACTGTAGAAAAGATAGATAAAATTTTGCGTTCGTTAGAACTTGACGATTATTTCGATATTATATCGTCTGTCAGAAAGGGCGAGCGTATGTACGTTGTTACTTTACATCATAGCGGCGTTGCGTATAAACGCGCTAACGAACAAACAAAAAGGTCCGTTGCGTTTAGAATTGCATTTTCCGTTTTGTGTGCCGTTATTACCTTTGTGGTGGGTAGAATATTGGTAAGTTTATTTTCGTAAAATAAAAGGTTGTAATTTGCTTTTTAAGTAAATCCTTTGACAAATTATATCGTTTGGTTTATAATAATTTAAACATTTGTTTGTAAAAAATATTTGTAATCGATAACGTAAAAATAGCGTATCTGTCTATAAAAATTCGTAAAGGAGAAAAAATGGCTGAGTTCGAACTCGTATCGCCTTTTAAGCCGACGGGCGACCAACCGCAAGCAATAGAAAAACTTACCGAAGGCGTGTTAGACGGTATTCGTACTCAGGTATTGGTAGGGGTGACGGGTAGCGGTAAAACTTTTACTATGGCTAATATAATTAAAAACGTTAATCGTCCTACGCTCGTGATCGCTCA
>CAYTNZ010000028.1:0-8618 GCA_964439285.1 uncultured Clostridia bacterium
CTAAAAAATTAGCAAATCAGGTTTGCTATCGCAAACGTCCGCTTTTTTGTTGAAATACGGCGAAGTTATCGCTCCTTGTAAACAAAGCGCTAACTTCCGATATTATGAGTTTAACGACAAAACAACTAAATGTTATAAAACGTTTTTATTAAAAAAATATTATAAGTAATTACACCGCGGCATAGCCGAGCTCGAACGCTTTTTTATTCATTTCAATCGTTTTTTGAGGTATTAACGATATCAACACGTTTAAGAACGTTTCTTTATCGAAATTAAGTTTTTTACAAAGCGCGCCGAGCATAACCGAGTTTGCCGACTTAGAATTACCCGCTTGAAGTGCAAGCGATAAAGCGTCTACTTCGCTACCCTTTAATATCTTTTCGATTTCAGAAGGGTATTCGGCAGCGCCCGTAACCACGGGCATAGGCATAATTTCTTGCGACGAATATAAAATTTCGCCGCCCTTTTTAAGATAATGCAAATATCTTAACGCTTCTAACTTTTCAAAGGCGAGAATTAAATCGGCACAACCTTCGTCAATAATAGGCGAATTTATTTTTTCACCGATACGAACGTAAGTCATAACGCTACCGCCGCGTTGAGCCATTCCGTGAACTTCAGAAAGTTTTACGTCTTTACCCTGTTCGAGCGCGTATTTACCTAAAACACGGCTTGCAAGTAACGTTCCCTGACCGCCTACGCCTACTATTAAAATATCCATTACTTATTACCCCCTTCAATAGCGCCGAATTTACATACGTTTTGACAGAGTCCGCATTCGGTACATAGCGATACGTCTATAGTAATTCCGTTTTTACCGTTTACAATCGAAGGACAACCGAGTTTTAAGCACATTTTGCAATTTTTGCACTTTTCGGGGTTAATCTTAAAGCCGTTGTACAACTTTTTAGTCAGTAACGCGCAAGGACGCTTTGTTATAATAACCGAAACGCCTTCTTTTTTAAGTTCTTCTTTTAATATCTTTTCAAATTTTGCAATATCGTTGGGATCTACGGAATTAACGCTGTTTACGCCGATTGCGCGACATACTTGTTCTATATCAAGTTCGTACGTCGCTTCGTTTTTAATGGTCTTTCCCGTTGCGGGATGGTTTTGATGCCCCGTCATACCCGTAGTTCTGTTATCGAGAATTATAACCGTAGCGTTAGCGCGATTATATACCGCGTCCATAAGTCCCGTTACGCCGCTATGACAAAAAGTAGAATCGCCTATTACGGCAACGGTGTTTTTATGAGTCTCGGGGTCTGCTTTATCGAAACCTATCGCCATACCGATACTTGCGCCCATGCACACTACCGCATCCATAGAATTAAGCGGAGCGACCGCACCGAGCGTATAGCAACCGATATCGCCCAATACGTTGAGTTTTAATTTAGAAAGAACGTAAAAAACGCCCCTGTGCGGACATCCCGAGCAAAGTACGGGCGGACGCATAGGCACTTCGGCGGGCTTACAGTCGTTCTTTTCGCCGAGTATACGTTCGCGAATTAATTTAGCCGAAAACTCGCCGTATAAGGGGAACAGATTTTTACCTTCAACTTTTATACCGCGTGCTTTTATAAGCGTTTCGATATGCGGAGAAAGTTCTTCGGCAACAATGCAACGCTTTACGCTTTTTGCGAATTTTTCGATTAAATCGAAAGGCAACGGATAACTCATTCCGAGTTTTAAAACGCTTGCACCCGGCAAAGCTTCTTTAACGAATTGATATACGCCGCCCGAACATATAATACCTATTTCGTCGCTTCCTTTTTCGATACGATTAAACGGCATATCGTTAGCGTCGTTAGATAATTTTTCAAGACGTTCTTCAACGACAACGTGTTTACGTTTCGCGTTTGCTGGCATCATAACGTACTTGGATATATTTTTAGCGTATTCTTTTACCGGTTGTTCTACCCTGTCGCAATGCTCTACAAGGCTTTGCGAATGTGCAACTCTCGTTGTTACCCTAAGTATAACGGGCGTATCGTATTTTTCCGAAATTTCGAAAGCGAGTTTGGTAAAATCTTTCGCTTCTTGGCTATCGGACGGCTCTATTACGGGAATACGCGCGCTTACCGCGGTCAAACGAGTATCTTGCTCGTTTTGAGAACTGAAAACAGACGGGTCGTCTGCAACGGCTATTACGAGCCCTGCGTTAACGCCGGTATAAACCGCCGTAAATAAAGGGTCGGCGGCAACGTTTAAACCTACGTGTTTCATCGAAACTATAGTTCTTGCGCCGCGTATGGCAGAACCCAAGCCTACTTCGAGCGCTACCTTTTCATTCGGCGACCACTCGCTGTAAACCTCGTCGTACCTTGAAAGTTCTTCGGTAATTTCGGTAGACGGCGTACCGGGGTATGCCGTCGCGACTTTAACGCCTGCCTCGTACGCGCCGCGCGCTACGGCAAAATCTCCTAACAATAATTTTTTCATTAATAACCTCTATCTATGTATTTTTATCTTTATCGTAAAATTTTTTAACGCGGATATATTTAAAATCGCATTAATTCTTTTTTCTTAAATCGATAACTCTTTTTACCTTTCCTTCGCCGCGTTTTATCGACATAGGCTCTACGAGTTTTACTTTTACGTCGAGTTGTACCACTACTCTTAAATTGTGCTTTATTTTAGCGACGAGTTTTTCGAGTTTACCGTAATCGGTTAAAAGGTCGGCGTTGTCAACTTCTACTCTAACTTCGATAGAGTCCATATAATTAGCCCTGTCTACTATTATTTCGTAGTTTTTACCGAGTTCTTCCATACCCATAAGTACGCTCTCTATTTGCGACGGGAAAACGTTTACTCCGCGAATTATAAGCATATCGTCGGTACGCCCTACAACCCTTGCCATACGAGCGGTTGTTCTTCCGCATTTGCAAGGCTCGTAAGTAAGCGCGGTTATATCTTTAGTGCGGTAACGAAGAATAGGCATACCCTCTTTCATAAGCGTAGTAATCAAAAGTTCGCCGAATTCGCCTTCGCCGAGAGTTTTGTTTTCTTCTATGTTTACTATTTCGGGATAGAAGAAATCTTCGTTTATGTGCATACCCGCCTTTTCTCTACATTCGCCCGAAACGCCGGGACCGCCTACTTCGGTCAAACCGTAATTTTCGGTGGGAAACATACCCGATATTTCTTGCAATGCATTATGCATTTCGGTGGTAGACGCCTCAGCGCCCATTATAGCAAGACGCAATTTTAAATCTTTCATTATACCGGTACGCTTTGCCGTTTCCATAAGATACATTGCGTAACTCGGAGTCGCGACCAAACCCGTAACGCCGAAATCTTTCATAAGCATAAGTTGTCTTTCAGTGTTGCCGGACGACATAGGAACTACCGTAGCGCCCAACTTTTCAATACCGTAATGAAGCCCGAATCCGCCCGTAAACAAACCGTAACCGAAAGCCACTTGAATAATATCTTCACTCGTTGCGCCCGCCATAGATAAAACCCTTGCGATACAAGTTGCCCAATTATCTAAATCAGCTCTCGTATAACCGCCTACCACGGGTTTTCCGGTAGTACCGCTCGACGCGTGTAAACGTATAATGTCTTTCATAGGAACGGCAAACAAACCGAAAGGATAATTTTCTCTTAAATCGTCTTTAGTCGTATACGGAATAAGCGAAATATCTTTAAGCGTTTTAATATGCTTGGGTTTTAATCCTATTTCGTCAAATTTCTTTTTGTACATCGGCACGCGTTCGTATGCGTACGCGACTATTTTTTTTAATCGTTCCAACTGCATTTTTTCTATGCTTTTACGATTTAAAAGTTCTATTTCAGGACTAAAAACTGCCATTATTCACTTCTCCGCAAATATTATTTGATATATTTTAACACTAATTGACGAATTTTGCAATACTTTTATTAAAAGAATTGAGTTTTAATTGAAATACGCAAAGATAATTTATTTTTTTAATTACAACGCCAACAAAACGAACTTGTTTTTAACGCAAAAAATCTCCCCGAAAATTCGGGGAGATTCGTACCTAATTATATATTAGTTTAATTCAGCGAAATACTTAATGGTTCTTACCATTTGGCTGGTATAAGAGTTTTCGTTATCGTACCAAGAAACGACTTTAACCAAAGTAGTACCGTCGCCCATAGGCATGCATTTCGTTTGCGTGCCATCGAAAAGCGAGCCGTAAGTAATACCAACGATATCGCTGGATACAACTTCGTCTTCTGTATAACCGAAAGAGTCGCTTGCAGCGGCTTTCATTGCAGCGTTTACGCCCTTAGCGTCTACGTCGCCGTCAACTATAGCGATAAGTTGAGTAAGCGAACCGGTAGGAACGGGAACACGTTGAGCGCAACCGTCTAATACGCCGTTGAGTTCGGGAATAACCAAGCCGATAGCCTTAGCAGCGCCGGTGCTGTTAGGAACGATGTTAACCGCAGCCGCTCTCGCACGACGTAAATCGTCTTTACGATGAGGACCGTCCAAAGTCATCTGATCGCCGGTATATGCGTGAATGGTGGTCATATAACCTTTTTTGATTTTAGCATACTTGTTAAGAGTGTTAGCCATAGGAGCAAGGCAGTTGGTCGTACAAGATGCAGCAGAAATAATAGTATCGTCTGCTTTTAAAGTTTTTTCGTTTACGCTGTAAACGATTGTAGGAAGGTCGTTACCTGCAGGAGCGGAAATAACGACTTTTTTAGCGCCTGCATCGATGTGCGCTTGGCTCTTTGCTTTAGAGCAATAAAAACCTGTGCATTCTAAAACTACGTCTACGCCGATTTCGCCCCAAGGGAGATCTGCCGCATTCTTCTCAGCGTAAATTTTGATTTCTTTACCGTCAACGATAATGCTGTTGTCGGTAGCCGAAACTTTGTCAGCCAACGCGTATCTGCCTTGAGCAGAATCGTATTTAAGAAGGTGAGCGAGCATTCTGGGATTGGTTAAATCGTTAATCGCTACTACTTCGTAGCCCTTTGCGCCGAACATTTGACGGAAAGCCAAACGACCGATACGACCGAATCCGTTGATTGCAACTTTTACGTTTGCCATTTTGAATATCCTCCAAAATTATATAATATAATATTTTTTGCACTTTTTAAATTTTTGCAGTATTATTATATCAAAAACAATAAAACTAGTCAATAATTTATTCGCATTAGTTTTAATTTAATAATTATTGTGCATATTGCTTAAAATCTATTTAAATATCGCTACAATATTAAACAGAATACAATTCAAATTTTTACTTTAAATTTTCGGGATTTAAGCATTTCAATTCGTCGAGCACGAAAATGCCGTCTTTTCTTATAAGCACATCGTCGAAATAAATTTCGCCGCCGCCCCACTCTTTTGTCATTATGGTTACCAAATCCCAGTGTACGCTGCTTTTATTGCCGTTAAACGCGTCGTCGTAGCAACAGCCCGGCGTAAAATGAATAGAACCCGAAATTTTTTCGTCGAATAAAATATCGAGCATAGGCTTAGTAACGTAAGGATTTACCCCGATAGCAAATTCGCCGACGTATCGCGCGCCTGCGTCGGTATCGAAAACTTTATTCAGCGCTTCGGTATTAGAGGACGTCGCTTCGATAATTTTTCCGTCTTTAAATTTCAAACGAATATTTTCGTGTTTAATTCCGCCGTGAAGAGACGGCGCATTGTAAGTAATAACCCCGTTTACGCTGTCTTTAACGGGAGCGGTATAAATTTCGCCGTCGGGAATATTCATATTGCCCGAACATTTAATCGCGGGTATTCCTTTAATAGAAAAAGTTAAATCGGTACCGGGTGCGACAAGACGCACTTTATCCGTTCTGTCCATTAAAGATTTTAACGCGTCCATAGCCTTATCCATTTTAGAATAATCGAGCGTGCATACGTCAAAATAAAAATCCTCGAACTTTTCGGTAGACACCCCTGCGTTTTGAGCCATAGACGGATTAGGATAGCGAAGAACAACCCATTTCGTCTTTAATACTCGAATTTCGTGATGAACGGGAAAGCTGTAAATTCTGTCGTGAATTTGCATATTTTCGGAAGGCACGTCGGAAAGTTCGAAAGTGTTATGTCCGCCGCGTATGCCGATATAACAATCCATATCTTCCATCCGATATTTATCGTATTTCGCACGAAGTGCCGCGTGTTCTGTACTCGTCCCCATAAGTAACGCGCGTTCGACGGACAAGTCTACGACTTCGACAAACGGAAAACCGCCCGCGGCGTAAACCTTTTCTACGATTGCTTTCGTAAGTTCGGAATCTATTCCTCTCGCCTCTATCAAAACCTTTTCGCCCTTTTGGCAATAAACCGAATAGTTTACCAAAATATCGGCTAATTTATCTATTCTCGAATCTCTCATAGTACACCTTTTCGATAATTTTTTTATTTTCGCATATCGCTATACGACTTTTATTATTATACAACTTTAAAAAATTTTTATAAAGCGAATTTCTATAATTATGTCAATTAAATTGATTTTTTATAATATTTGTTGTACAATATACAACGTAAGAAAAAATCGGAGGATTTTAAGAAATGGCATTGGTAACATCTAAAGAAATGTTTAAAAAAGCATACGAAGGCGGTTACGCGATAGGTGCTTTTAACGTAAACAACATGGAAACCATTCAAGGTATCGTAGAAGCAGGCAAAGAGTGCAACTCGCCTCTTATTTTACAGGTGTCTGCAGGCGCAAGAAAATACGCGAACCCCGTATATTTAAAGCATCTCGTAGAAGCAGCGGTAGAAACCACCGGTCTTCCCATCGTTATGCATCTCGACCACGGTGCGTCGTACGAAATGTGTAAAGACGCTATCGACGGCGAATTTACTTCGGTTATGATAGACGCGTCGCATTATTCTTTTAAAGAAAATATCGAAATCACTAAAAAAGTAGTTGAATACGCACACGCGAGAGGCGTTGTTGTCGAAGCGGAACTCGGTCAACTTGCAGGAATTGAAGATGCTGTAAACGTAAGCGCGGAAGACGCTTGTTACACCCATCCCGACGAAGTTTGCGAATTCACCGAAAAAACGGGCATCGATTCGCTCGCTATCGCAATCGGCACGAGCCACGGTGCGTTTAAATTCAAACCCGGTCAAAAACCCCAACTCCGTTTTGACATTTTAGAAGAAGTAGGCAAACGCTTACCCGGCTTCCCTATAGTTTTACACGGTGCTTCGAGCGTTCCGCAAGACAGAGTTGCGATTATAAATCAATTCGGCGGAGCAATGCCCGACGCTATCGGTATTCCCGAAGATATGTTACGTAAAGCGGCTACCATGGCTGTATGTAAAATTAACATCGACTCCGATTTAAGAGTTGCTTGCACCGCGGCAATCAGAAAACACTTTGCAGAAAATCCTTCGCACTTCGACCCCAGACAATACTTAGGCGATGCGAGAACTGCCGTAAAAGAAATAGTTAAGCACAAAATTTGCAACGTGCTCGGTTCGAACGACAAAGCGTAAAATAAGCATATCGATTAAAAGCATAACGGCGAAGCGTTTTAAACGCTTCGCCGTTTTTTTATCAAAAATTTCAGGGCGATGATTTTTTCATCGCCCTACTGTATTTTATAATTTTTCGTTTTTAATAAGAATCGGCTCTGACGGCTTATTTTTAAAATAGCGTATTATTACAATCAACAAAACAATGCCGAGCGCAGGGAATATCGAAGTTGCGAGCATTCCCGTTCGCAAGCTCGAATTATCGGCAATTATACCCATAAGTTGCGGTGCAACCGCAGAACCCAAATCGCCGCCGGCAGCCATCAACGCATACGCGCCGACGCCCGCGCCGGGGATTTTTTCTTCCATCATAATAAGAGTACCGGGCCAAAGCATAGCCGAGAAAACGCCCGTTAAAATGCAAGCGATAAACGCAGGAATAACGTGCGTAGACAATCCCGCAACGAGATAACAAACAAGCGAGCCTATCATTCCTACAAGTAATACCTCGCATATGTTTTTGCCCCATTTCGCATAAGAAATTCGAGTAAGCCCCAACAATATCGCAAAAATCGCCATACCGAGAATATCGCCGAGTGCTTTATCGATATTAAGTTGCGCATCCATAAAACTCGATATCCAATTCGACATAACGTTTTCGGCGCAACTGCCTAAAAATATGCACCCGACGCAAAGCGCAATGCCTATCGCCTTTTTTCCGCCTTTATCCGCGTTTTGCTCGTTTTCGTCAGCCCCGATGTCGGGCATAGGCGACGTCATAAACAAAACAGCCGAAATTACAGGCAACACCGCAAAAAACATAGTTAAATAGTGCCAATATTTTGCACCTATAAACTTAATGAACAGCGTGCATATTACCACAACCGTAAACACGCCGAATGCATAAAGCGAATGTAAAAAACTCATTGCTCTTTGCGGGTTATCCGACGGAATAGCCGCTATCGTAGGACTTAACAACACTTCGGAAAGCCCCGACGCGAACGAAAAAATCACCGTTCCTATCAATAAACCGCCGTATACGAAATTAGGGAAAATCATAGGTAACAACGCATACGCAAAAAGCCCTAACGACGTTATAAGAGGCATAATTTTTACTATTATTTTAACGTTGAATTTTTTCGAAAATACGCTAAAAAGCAAATCGACTGCAAGTTGAGTACAAAAA
>CAYTNZ010000029.1:0-8547 GCA_964439285.1 uncultured Clostridia bacterium
AAGATTTTTTACCGAAATTGCCGTTATTATATTGACTATTTTTTTTAAAACTATTATAATAATAGAGATTTGTGCCTTTTTCGCAAAAAAAGCGCAAACGGATAAAATCAGGTAAAAATTAAAAGTATTTTGGAGGTTATACTATTATGAAAAAGATGACGATTGACGGCAACACCGCTGCCAGCCACGTCGCCTATGCCTTCTCGGAAGTTGCGGCCATCTACCCCATAACCCCTTCTTCGCCTATGGCTGAAGTTGCGGACGAATGGTCCACCGCAGGCAGAGTAAATATGTTCGGACAAAAGCTCAAACTTGCAGAACTTCAATCCGAGGGCGGAGCGGCAGGTGCCGTTCACGGTTCGCTCAGCGCAGGTGCGTTGACCACTACCTACACCGCAAGCCAAGGGCTTTTATTGATGATTCCCAATATGTACAAAATCGCCGGCGAATTGATGCCTTGCGTTTTCCACGTAAGCGCTCGTGCACTCGCCGCTCATTCACTTAACATTTTCGGCGACCACCAAGACGTTATGGCTTGCCGCCAAACAGGTTTTGCGATGCTCGCTTCTGGTTCGGTTCAAGAAGTTATGGACCTTGCGCTCGTTGCACACCTTTCGACTTTAAAAGCAAAAGTTCCTTTCTTGCATTTCTTCGACGGTTTCCGTACCTCTCACGAAGTTTCGAAAATCGACGTTATCGACTACGACGAAATGAAAGAACTCGTTGACATAAACGACATCGACGACTTTAAAAAGCGTGCTCTCAACCCCGAGCATCCTATACAAAAAGGTACGGCTCAAAATAGCGATACCTATTTCCAAAACAGAGAAACCAGCAACACCTACTACAACGCAACCCCCGAAATCGTTCAAACGATGATGGACAAGGTTTCTAATCTTACCGGAAGAAGTTATCATCTTTTCGACTATTGCGGCGCTCCCGACGCGGAATTCGTTACCATTTTGATGGGTTCGGGTACCGAAGCGATGGAAGAAACCGTTACTAAGATGGTTTCGGAAGGTCATAAAGTAGGTCTTATTAAAGTTCGCTTGTTCCGTCCTTTCTCGGCAAAAGCTTTAATCGCCGCTATCCCCGCTACCTGCAAAAAAATCGCAGTGCTCGACAGAACAAAAGAACCCGGCTCGCTCGGCGAACCTTTATATCTCGACGTTTGCTCCGCTCTCTTTGAAAACGGCTTGAAAAAGATTAAAGTTTACGGCGGACGTTTCGGCCTCGGTTCTAAAGAATTTAACCCTTCTACTTGCTATGCGGTATTTAAAAACCTTTACAAGAGAAGCCCTAAAAACCACTTCACCGTTGGTATTTACGACGATTTGACAAACACGTCAATCGATTTTTCGGAAAAATACGACGCTGCTCCCGAAGGCTCAATTTCTTGCAAATTCTACGGTCTCGGCTCAGACGGTACGGTTGGCGCTAATAAAGACTCCATTAAAATCATCGGCGACCACACCGATATGTACGCACAGGCTTATTTCTTCTACGATTCTAAAAAATCGGGCGGCATAACCGTATCGCACCTTCGTTTCGGTAAAACCCCTATTAAGTCTACGTATCTTATCGACAGTGCTGACTTTATCGCTTGCCACAACCCTTCTTACATTACCCGTTACGATATGTTAACGGACGCTAAAGAAGGCGGTAAGTTCTTATTGAACTCGTCTTGGAATACTTTAGAAGAACTCGAAAAACATCTCCCTGCAAAAGTAAAACAGCAAATCGCTAAAAAACATCTTAAATTCTACAATATCGACGCAATCAAAATCGCTCAGGAAATCGGCCTTAACGGCAAAACTTCTACGATTTTACAATCTGCGTTCTTCTATATCAACCAATTCATTATGCCTTACGCAGATGCAGCCGACTTTATGAAAAAAGCCGCATTCAAGAAATTCTCTCGTAAGGGCGACGCGGTTGTAAACATGAACTACAAAGCAATCGACAGTGCCGTTTCAGGTCTTGTTGAAATCAACTATCCTGAAAACTGGGCTAACGCTAAACAAGGCGCTCCCATGGCTAAGGTTGCAGACGATAAATACTTTAAAGAAGTCGTTCATCCTATTCTCGCTCTCGAAGGCGACAAACTTCCTTCTTCCGCATTCTCGGCTGACGGCGTAGTTCCCACCGGTACTACCAAATTCGAAAAACGCGGCGTTGCGGTTAAAGTTCCCAAGTGGATACCCGAAAATTGTATTCAATGTAATCAATGCTCGTTCGTTTGCCCCCACGCTTGTATCCGCCCCGTAGTAATCTCCGACGATACGGCTAAACCCGATACTTTCGTTACCAAAAACACCACGGGCTTGGCAGGCACTCAATACAGAATGCAAGTTTCTCCTCTCGATTGTATGGGTTGCGGAGTTTGCGCTAATATTTGCCCTTCTAAGAATAAAGCACTCGAAATGGTTCCTTTTGCAGAAGTTGTAGACGCTGACAGCAACAACTGGGATTTTGCTCAAAAGGTTGAACGCGCGGATACTTCTTCGTTTAAAGCGTCTACCGTTAAAGGCAGCCAATTCAACGAACCCTTGTTCGAGTTCTCCGGCGCTTGCGCAGGTTGCGGCGAAACCGCTTACGTTAAAGTCGTTACTCAACTTTTCGGCGATAGAATGATAGTTGCAAACGCTACGGGTTGTTCGTCTATTTGGGGCGGTTCTTCTCCTACGTGCCCTTACACGACAAACAAAGAAGGTCATGGTCCCGCTTGGGCAAACAGCTTGTTCGAAGACAACGCCGAATTCGGTTTCGGTATGAACCTTGCATACAAAGCAAGAAGAGAAAAACTCGCATCCGAAGTTAAAGCACTTTCCGAGCTTTGGACCGAAAACAATCCCGAAGGCAAAGCCGCTTGCGACGAATGGCTTGCTAATATGGAAGATGCCGAAGGCAGCAAAAACGCAGCCGCTAAACTTATTGCAGAAGTTGAAAAATGCGACAACTGCGGTAAAGAATGCGCCGCTCTTTGCACCGAAATCAGCAAAGCAAAAGATTGCCTTGTTAAAAAATCAATTTGGCTCTTCGGCGGCGACGGTTGGGCATACGATATCGGTTACGGCGGTGTTGACCACGTTCTCGCATCGGGCGAAAACGTAAACGTTCTCGTACTCGATACCGAAGTTTACTCTAATACGGGCGGTCAATCTTCTAAGTCAACTCCTACCGGCTCTGTTGCAAAATTTGCGTCTGCCGGTAAGAGAACAAAGAAAAAAGACCTCGGTATGATGGCTATGAGTTACGGCTACGTTTACGTTGCTCAAGTTGCAATGGGTTCTAACAAACAGCAATTCCTCAACGCTATTATCGAAGCGGAAAAATACAACGGACCTTCGCTCATCATCGCATACGCTCCTTGCATCAACCACGGTATAAACATGAGCAAGAGCCAAGACGAAGAAAAACGCGCCGTTGACTGCGGTTACTGGCAGTTATACAGATTTAATCCTACTCTCGCAGACGAAGGTAAAAATCCTTTCACTCTCGACAGTAAAGACCCTATCGGCGACTACAAAGAATTCATCTTGGGCGAAACGAGATATTCTTCGCTTAAGAAAACTCAGCCCGAACTTGCCGATAAACTCTTCGATGCAACCGAAAAGGACAGCAAAGCACGTTTAGAAGGTTACAAAAAATTGGCAAATAAAGACTAATAGTTTATTTTGCGACAAAAGATTAGCGTTTTTAGCGTAACAATGCGATAAACGTAAACCACGTTGCAAATAAAACGTACAAACAAAATGCGTTCTGCGGATAACCCGCAGAACGTTTTTTCAACCGTTTTTTTATAAATGACAAAAAAAATTGAAATTTTTTTACGGCAGAAATTGACTTTTTTAAAAAAAAGGTATATTATTATATATAATTTTTTATTAAGGAGGGGATTTTTATGCATTGTCCCAAATGCGGTAATAAACTCGTATTGAAATTTTGCGAAAACGAAGGTCTTGTCCCCTACTGCGAAGCGTGCGGTAAATTTAAATTTCCGCCTTTTTCTACAGCCGTAAGTATGGTTGTCGTAAACAAAGCACAGGACAAAACCCTTATCGCAAAACACACCAAAAACGATGATTTCTTGCTTTTTGCAGGTTATATCAAAAAAGGTGAATCGGCAGAAAAAACGATTGTCCGCGAAATTAAAGAAGAAATCGGGCTCAATACCGTAAAATACAAATATATGAGTTCTAAATATCACGAACCCAGAAACGTATTGATGCTCAACTTTATAGTTGTTGTAAGCGAAGGCGACATTAAGTTCAACGAAGAAGAAATAAGCGAAATTAAATGGTGCGACTTTGACGAAGCGTTGTCTTTGGTAAATCAAGACACCGCAGAGTTTTTCTTAAACAACGCGGTTACCTATTTAAAAAAGAATAAGATTTAATTTTTAAATTCAATCGTTTATTAAAGCGATAATTTTCACGAAAATTTAATTTACCCAATTAAAAAAACGGCGTGTAAAAATTTACACGCCGTTTTTTTAATTATCTTCTTTTATAACTTTCGCAGCAAGTGCATTTATCGGCTTCGCAATCGCAAGTGTTCCCGATTGTAATTCTGTCGAGCGAGCAATTTTTACCGTCGCTGTTAAACATACAATCGCTTACTTCGCAACCGATGGAATAATTAATTTTTTCCATTCGACTTACCTCCTACACTATATTATGCGCAAAAATCGTAAGTTTATAAGCAAAGAAATTGACATTTTTATACATAAGTTGTAAAATATATTTAACGATATAAGGAGAATTGCTATGAAAGTAATTTTAAAACAAGACGTTAAAGGCACCGGCAAAAAAGGCAGCGTTATAGAAGTAAGCGACGGCTACGCAAAAAACTTTTTACTTAAAAAAGGACTTGCCGAACAAGCGTCGTCTGTTGCGATAAACAGTCTTAAACTTCAAAAAGAGGCAGAAGAAAGAAAAAGAGCCGAAGAAATAAAAGAAATTAAAGCGCTCGCCGCTAAAATCGATAAAACGGAAGTAACGCTTACTATAAAATGCGGCGAAAACGGCAAGGTCTTCGGCAGCATTACATCGAAAGAAATCGCATTAAAACTCGAAGATTTAGGTTACGTTATCGACAAAAAGAAAATTCTTTTAAAAGAACCTATTAAAACGGTAGGCTCGTTCCCCGTAGATATTCGTATGATGGAAGGCGTAATAGCCAAAATAACCGTAACGGTAAAACCCGAATAATACTCTTAAATTTCTACAAAAATCTTTTCGCCATTTTTAAGCGATAGTCGATTTTTTTAAAAACGCACAAAGCGCTCACTCGAACAATTTTTCGAGCGAGCGCTTTTTATAATGCCAATCGTCTTATAATATCAGTCGCCTACGGTTACTTTACGTAAGATAAATTTATATATTTCGCCTATAGGAACAATCGCAAGCGATAACGCAAACACTATAATCCACTGTCTTAGCGATAAATACACGATTCCGAAAGCAGTACGCAGCGCAGGTACAAAACATAAAACCATATTAACCGCTATTCCTATCAATATGGTTAAAAACATTATTTTATTTGAAAAAAATCCTTTTCCGAACGCCGAGTTTTTATCGGAACGAATATTAAACGAATGAAACAATTCTAAAAACGATAACACGAAAAAAGTCATCGTAACGGCAACGTCGTTGCCGTATACGTAATTACTTACTATAAAAACACCCGTAACTATCAGCGTTTGCACCACTCCGAACACAATAATCGAAACAATCGAATATTTCGAAAAAATATCCGTAGAGCGCGTAGGCGGTTTATCCATTATATCTTTTTCGGCACTTTCCGCGCCGAGCGCGAGAACGGGCAAACTGTCGGTTATTAAATTAATCCATAAAAGTTGAGTAGACGTTAAAAAGTCGAGCTTAAAAAGTGCCAAAGTTACCGCCAAAACGGACAGCACTTCGGCAAGATTGGTAGCAAGAAAAAATTGAATGGTCTTTTTTATATTCGAAAACACCCTTCTTCCTTCTTTTACCGCCGCAACTATCGTAGTAAAGTTATCGTCGGTAATTACCATATCCGACGCGCTTTTAGTAACGTCCGTTCCCGATATTCCCATCGCAATACCTATATCGGCGGCGCGAATACTCGGCGCGTCGTTTATCCCGTCGCCCGTCATAGCGACAACGTTATTCTTTTTTTGCAACGCTCTTACAATCATAGTTTTATGTTTAGGGCTGACTCTCGCAAAAACTTTATAGTTTAAAATATTGTCGAAAAAGGCTTTTTCAGACATATTGTCTATTTCGTTGCCCGTTATAACTTCCGCACTGTTTTCGGCAATTGTAAGCCTTTTTGCAATGGCATACGCGGTATCGGGATGGTCGCCCGTTATCATTACCGTAACTATACCTGCTTTACGGCACTTTGCAACCGCGCGAGCCACGCCTTTTTTAGGCGGGTCTATCATTCCGCATATTCCTATAAAAATCAAATTTTCTTCTTGTATTTCGCCGTTAAACTCGCCGTACGCAAACCCGAGCACTCGCAACGCTCTTTTTGCCATATTTTGCATCGCTTGCGTTATAACGTTTCTGTCTTTTGCGGTAAGAGCGCGCACGCCGCCGCTTGTAATAATTTTAGTGCATTTATTAAGCAAAACGTCAACCGCGCCCTTAATTAAAGTTGTTGCACCGTTAACCGTTTCTACGGCAACGCTCATCATTTTGCGTTCCGAAGAAAATGGATTAATTTTTATCACCTTAAAATTTTGTTTATAATTAAACTTATTCGCAAACGCAACGAGCGCCGTTTCGGTAGGCTCGCCTATAAGTTTTTCGCCTTCTTTTTTTACCGTATTGCACGCGCTCATACAATTAAGTAATCGAACGTGCACCTCGTTAAAGCAATCGGCAACGTCGAAAAACGCAAAATCTGTCCATATTTCTTCTACCGTCATTTTATTTTCGGTCAACGTACCCGTTTTATCGGAACATATGTAATTACAACCGCCTAACGTTTCTACCGCATGAAGTTTTCGCATAACCGCCCGTTCTTTACTCATTTTTTGAACGCCGAGCGCCATTATTACGGTTACTACGGCAGGCAACCCTTCGGGCACGGCGGCAACGGCTATCGCCACTGCCGACAAAAAGTTGCCTAAAATTCCGCCCCCTTTAAAAAACACTCCGAAAACAAATATTACAAATGCAACCGCTACTACAAACCACGTTATTATTTTGCCGAGAGTTGCCAAAATTTTTTCGAGCGGCGTTTGCGTAGGCAGCGCAGTGTTTATCATATCGGCAATTTTTCCTATTTCGGTATTTTGTCCCGTAGAAACAACAAGCGCTTTCGCTTGTCCGCTAATAATAAACGTAGACGAAAACAACATATTTTTTCTATCGCCTATCGCGGTTTTTGTATCTGAAATTATTTTATCATCTTTTTCGACGCCGAGCGACTCGCCGGTTAGAGCCGATTCGTCGCACTTTAAACTATTGTACTCTAAAATACGACAATCGGCAGGAACAATATCTCCTTCTTCTAAAAATACAATATCGCCGACAACTATTTTTTCACTCGGAACAAGCGCAAGTTTTCCTTCTCGTAAAGTTTTTACATTGCACACAGAAAGACTTTTTAATTTTTCTATAGCGGTATCCGCGCGATATTGTTGAATAAACCCTACAAAAGTATTCAAAAGAATAATAAATAAAAGTATTCCCGTATCGACTAATTCGTGCTTGTCTTTGGTAATAAACGCAAGCACACCCGTAATAGCTGCCGCGCAAATAAGTAGTACGGTCATAACGTCGGTAAACTGCGCAAAAAAAAGACGAAACGCACCGCCCTTTTTCTTTTTTTTGATAGAATTTTCGCCGTATTCTTTTAACCTTGCTTGAACGTCGCCCGTATTAAGTCCGTATTCGGTTGCATTTAGTGTTTTTAAACAATCGTCTTTCGACATAGTGTAAAAATCGCGCATCGTTACCTCGTTAATATTTTTATACAAAATATGTTATTCGAATAACTTCGATTTTATGTTTAAAAACGAATATAATACTATAATTTTTAAACCGCGGTTTAAAAACAACTAACATTCGGCTAAATCGAAGAAAAATTGCGTAAAAAAATTCGGCGTTTAAAAACGCCGAATTAAAAACAATAATTTTTATAATTTTGCTTACCTATTAAAATGTTGTAGGAACAAAGAAGTAAACAAGGAAGAGCACCGCAATAATAATAGTTACAACGTGCAAATCCCAAACGGGTTTTTCTTTGTGGTTAACAGCATACTTAATTACGTCGATAAGGTAAATGAACAAATCGATAATTACGTACGAAACGATACCGAAACCGATACCGTCGGTAATGCTGTAAGCTAAGGGCATCATTGCGATGGTAAGGAATGCGGGAACAGCATTTTTAACGCCGTCTACGTTGATGTTTTTAATACCTTTAAGCATAAGGCTACCTACGTATAAGAGAGCCGATGCAGCTGCTGCGCTCGGAATAGACGCGATAAGCGGGAATAAGAATATAGCAAGTACAAAACAGATAGCGCAAGAAAGAGCGGTAAGA
>CAYTNZ010000030.1:0-8512 GCA_964439285.1 uncultured Clostridia bacterium
GTTTTCGGGCAACATATTTAAAAGTTTATCCACCGCCCTGTCTTCGAGTTCTTTATACGCGCCGTGTATTTCTTGATTGAAATACTTGATAGGCGTGGGCAAATCGCCCGTTAAAACCTCGCTTACTTCGTGATAAAGCGCATAAAAAACCGTTTTGGGAATATCGGGCGAATTTTTAAAAATTTCGATATCCACCGCCGCAAGCGCGTGTGCGATTATCGCTACCTGCTGCGAGTGTTCCATAATATTTTCTTCGCGCGTGGAACGCATAAGCGACCAACGTTTAATATATTTCATTCTGTCTAAAAAAGCATAAAAATTATACATTGAATTTTCTCCTTTAAAATTATTTTATCATAAACGGTTGACTTTAGCAATAAAAAGTTATATACTTGTTACATAAAATTCGGCTTTGCAAAAAACGTTTTCGGCAAAGCCTAAAAAATTTAATATCCGCCGTGGGTGCTGTAAAAGGCTGAGATTATACCATTTGAATCGGACAAGGTAACGCTTGAACGAAAGAGCAAAAGATATATTAGTGCACCCTTCGGGTGCATTTTTTATTTGGCAATATTACAATTTATTTAAAAATAAGTTTTTACGTAACACAATTTACTTATTTTTTTAATATCGGCGGAAAAAAGGAGGTATTGGTATGTTTTACAACCTATTGAAAACGGAATGGTTTTTATTTCGTTTCGACACGCCGATTAACGCTTGCCGCTCGGTTGCCATTTGGCTTACGGTCGCGCTCGTAATCGCTTTTGCGGTATGTTCGCTTGTTTTTTCGGGCGAAAAGCGCAAAAAGTTTTTAAAAATCGGCTTAATCTTCGGCATCGTCTACGCGGTAGCCGCCGCCGTACTCTTTTTACTTCTTTCGTTTAAAGAAGACGGCATTGTCCCCATTTTATTTTATCCGCTTTTGGCGCTTATTCTCGTTTTGGGAGCAAGCGGAGTATGTTTGTTCTTTAAAAGAACTTTTCATACTTATCTTATTACGGGCATATGTTCTTGCGCCGCGCTCGTTGCCGCGCTCGTATGCATGGCATTACATTTTTCTTCGGGCGATGCCGCCGCAAAAAACTGGATTACAAGTAACGACGCCGTAAATAATTTAGGGCTTTGGATTTCTGCCGCTTTACTTACCGCGCTTATTATCGTATTAGCCTTTATTTTCGGAAAAGACGCAAAAAAAGGTTTCGATTCGCGTTCTATCGCTTTTGCCGCGGTGTGCATTGCGATGAGTTTTGCGTTATCGTACCTTAGAATAGTAAAACTTCCGCAAGGCGGCTCTATTACGGTTGCAAGCCTTTTGCCTCTTATGATTTACTCTTTTGTTTTCGGCACTAAAAAAGGCGTTTTCGCAGGGTTTATTTACGGAATTTTACAAGCCTTTCAAGATACGTATATTTTACACCCCGCTCAATTTTTGCTCGACTATCCGCTCGCGTTTTCGGCAATAGGTCTTGCCGGTATGTTCGCCAAGACCGACAAACTTAAATTCGTGCAGGTAAAATTCGCGCTCGGCGCACTCGTTGCCGGAATTTTAAGGTTGTTAATGCACTTTATTGCGGGAATTTTCGCGTTCGGCGAGTTTGCGCCCGAAGGTCAACCCGTAGTCGTTTACAGCATTATTTACCAAAGCGCTTACGTTTTGCCCGACTTGGCTATACTTATTTTCGTGAGCGTGTTGTTATTTTCTTCAAAAACCTTCCGCCACGAAATTAATCGATTGGCAGGTATTTCGAGCGACGAAAACAAAGCAGAAGTAGCCGAATAATACAACTCAAACGTTTATATTTAGCAATAGCAGCCCGTTGAATGCAACGGGCTGCTATTTTCGTTTTTTTAATGTTTTTATATTAATTTTTATAGGCAAATTTTATCTGTATTTTTAAAACAGTTGCAATAAATCGACCAGTATGGCAAACCCTATTAAAAAGATAAAGCCTACCGCGTGAATTATCGCCTCTACTTTACGATTTATAGGTTTTTTACGTATCCACTCTATTAACGTAAAAATTACTTTTGAACCGTCGAGCGCGGGAATAGGCAACAAATTGAACACCGCGAGATTAACTCCTATAAGTGCGGTAATTTCAAAAAACTGCACTAAACCCATAGTCGCTATCTGCGACGTCGTTTTTATCGTAGTGATAGGTCCGCCGAACGCCGAAAGCCCCAACGCGCCCGTAAACAACTCGCCGAGCACCTTAAAAATAGTACCTGCAATTTTAAAAGAATAGGTAAACGAACGCCCTATCGTTTGGAAAAATCCGAATCCTTTAACCGCCGTAGACGCTATTTGATACGAATAACTCTTTCCGTCTTCGCTAAACTTTTTTTCGATACCCAAGCAATCCCAAACCGACGCGGTGTCGTTCATATTCGAAAAATCGGCGTCGGAGCGCATCATAATTTCAACGGTTACCGTTTTTTTACCGTTTTCGCTCGCTCGAAAAACTTTAAAAGTCGCAAGTTCGCCTTCTTTTTTACCTTTAAGCGCGTCCATTAAATCGGAAGTTACGTATACGCTTTTCCCTTCGCAAGAAATTATAACGTCTTTATCGCAAAACATATATTCTTCCGAAATTTGCACGCCGTTTGCCGTTACGGGCGTTTTATCTACTTTATAAGTCATAATAAGCAATTGACCGCACGCAAAAAACGAAATTATTATAATTATTACCGCCAACAAATAATTCATAAGCGCGCCCGATACGAGCACTATTATTCGTTGCCAAGGTTTTTTGTTGTTGAAAGCGTTTACGTTTTCGCTATCGTTTTCTTCGCCTTCGAACGCGCAAAAACCGCCGAGCGGCAACGCGCGAACGGAAAAAATTTCGCCGTTTTCTTTTTTGTGCTTAAAAAGCGCCGGTCCGAACCCTATTGCGAATTCGTTTATTTTAAATTTAAAAATTTTTCCTGCGATATAGTGTCCGAATTCGTGTATGGTTATCATAACGAGCAATATAATAAGCGCAACCAAAACCGAACCTATAGTTTTAAATACTCCCGAAACGGAAAGTAAATTTAAATACATATTAACCTTCTAAAATTAAACTAAAAATTTTTTCGCCGTAATTCTCGCTCTCTCGTCGGTTTCTAACAATCCGCCATACGAGTTTATCTCTTGCACGGCAAACGCCGAAAGCGTCTTTTCTAAAATATGCGCAATATCGGTGTATTTTATTTCGCCTTTTAAAAACGCGGCAACGGCGATCTCGCCCGCGGCGTTTAAAACGCAAGGCATATTTTTACCTGTTTTAGCGCACTCGCAAGCGATATTAAAGCAAGGATATCTGTCTGCGTTTACCCTTTCGAAATGCAACGTGCCGAGTTTAAAAAAGTCTACTCGCGAAAGATTGCAATCTATTCTATTAGGATAAGTCAACGCAAGTTGTATAGGCAATTCCATACTCGGATAGGAAAGTTGAGCCATTGTAGTACCGTCCGCAAAGGCGACCATAGAATGAATAATGCTCTCTCTGTGAATTACAACTTCGATATCTTCGAACTTAGCGTTATAAAGCCACATAGCCTCGATTACTTCGAACCCTTTATTAAGCATTGTTGCACAATCCACCGTGATTTTTGCGCCCATATCCCAATTAGGATGACAAAGCGCCTCTTTCGCGTTCATATTTTTTAAATCGGAGAGCGGTTTATCTCTAAGCGCTCCGCCGCTTGCGGTTAAAAGTATTTTTTCGTAAGGCTTATTATAATCGAAATTAAGACACTGCCATATAGCCGAATGCTCGCTGTCGACGGGCATAATCTTAACGCCTTTTTTGTTTGCGAACGGCATAACGAGCGAACCGCCGACGACAAGACTTTCTTTATTCGCAAGCGCCAAGTCTTTATTGTTTTCGATAGCGATAAGCGTTACTTTAAGCCCCGCAAACCCCGTTACCGCGTTAAACACGATATCGGCATCGCAATATCCGCAAGCGTTTTCAAAGCCTTCTTCTCCGCCGACAAAAGTAGTTCCTTTCGGTACGATTACGTTTTTTGCGCATTCGCCGTTTCTTAAATTGGCAAACTTAGGGCGAACATTTTCAAGTTGCTCTGAAAAAAGTTCTGCGCTCGAATTTGCCGACATAGCAACGATTTTAAATTTATCGGGATATCGCATTGCGACGTTTATAACTTGTTTTCCTATAGAACCCGTACTGCCTATAAGCGCGATTTTTTTCATAACGGTGTTTCCTTTTTTGCCGTATACGTAAATTTTAAACGATACTGCTTTTAAAAAAGCAATACCTGCGCGAGCAGGTATTACTTATATATTTTATTAAAGTTTATATTATAAAAAGAACAAAAAACGCATAAATAAATGCCGAAGCGAAAAGCGTTCCGTCTATACGGTCTAAAATTCCGCCGTGCCCGGGCATTATTTTGCCCATATCCTTTATGCCTATTTTACGTTTTATTACACTTTCGACCAAGTCGCCGAATTCGGTTACTATCGACGCTATAAAGCCCAAAACGGCAAACGTTATCCAAGGATTAAGCACGCCCGTATATACGTAAGGCGTTGCCAACGTGTATAAAAAGTAAATGAGAACCGCACCCGCCGTTCCGAATACGACTCCGCCGATTGCGCCCGAAATAGTTTTGTTAGGACTTATATTAGGGCAAAGTTTTTTGCCTTTTATAATACTTCCTACAATATACGCAAAACTGTCGGCAATAGGCGATACCGTAAAGGTTAGTAAAAGCGCGAGCGTCGCACCCGACGATAAATCGTTTATAAGCAGCGTTGTACAAAGCAACGCGTTAGGATACACGCCCGCGATAAGCGACGCGCCCAAGCCTTTAAGCGAAGAATTTTTATCGAATACCGAAAGCGCCAATAAAACGAGTACCAAAAGGAAAAAAACCGCCGAAATTACCGCGTAATTCTTTTCGGGATAAAAATACGTTACCGCATAATAACAGGGCGCTAAAAGAGCCGAAAATGCCGTTACCGCTATTTTTTGAGCAAGGCTTATTTCCGCCTCGGGCGCGGAAAGCGTTCCGTCTTCGAGTACTTTTTTATGCGAAAAGGCTTGAAGCATTTCATGCGTTCCTATTATTGAAAAAGCGCAAATTAATATTCCGAAAAGGGAAGTGTGAACAAGCCGCAAAAAGAAAAAACCAACCAATATTGCAACGTATACACTGCCCGTAATCAATCGTTTCAGCATATGTTTATCCTTTTTTTAGGTTGCCGTAGCGTCTGTCGCGCATGGCATAATTTACGAGAGCGCGCTCTAAATCGCGCTTGGAAAACTCGGGCCACATTTTATTTGAAAAATAAAGTTCGGAGTACGCCGCCTGATAAAGCAAAAAATTGCTTAAACGTACTTCGCCGCCCGTTCTTATAATTAAGTCGGGGTCGGGAACGTCGGCAGAGTATAAAAGCCTTTTAAAACTGTTTTCGTCAACGAATCTGCCGAAAGACACGGCGTTATTCACCGCGCGTACTATTTCTTGACGCGCGCCGTAATTGACGCAGATATTAAGCAATCCTTCCGCGGCGAAACGAGCGGTTTCTTGCATTGCTTCCATTAACGCTTCTTGAACGTCTAAGGGCAAAACCGAAATATCGCCCATTACGTTAATACGTACGCCGAGTTCGTAAATTTTACCTTTTTGTTTTTGAAAAGTAGTACGAAAAAGTTCGTACAATCCGTCGAGTTCTTCTTTGGGACGCGATAAATTTTCGGTGGACAACGCGTAAACGGTTACCACTTTGATGCCGAGTTTATATGAATGCGCGCAAAGTTTTAGCATATTTTGCACGCCCGTTTTATGCCCGAACGCGCGAGGACGAAAATGGCGCTTTGCCCAACGACCGTTGCCGTCCATAATAAACGCGATATGAGCGGGAAGCGTTATATTTCTCATGACGATTATACTGAAAGAACTTCTTTTTCCTTTTCAGCCGTGCACTTTTCGATTTGCTCGATGTATTTTGCAACGGTTTTTTCTACGTCTTTTTCGATGCCGGCGCACTCGTCTTCGGAAATTTCTTTATTGTTTTTAAGTTTTTTAAGCGAATCCATAGCGTCGCGACGCACGTTTCTTACCGCAACTTTGCCGTCTTCGCTCATCGATTTAATCTGTTTAGCAAGGTCGCGACGACGTTCTTCGGTTAAATCGGGGAATACAAGACGAATAACCTTACCGTCGTTAGTGGGATTAATGCCGATATTAGATGCGGTTATCGCCTTTTCGATATTCTTTAAAAGGCTTACGTCCCAAGGGCTTATAACCAAACATTTGGCGTCTGCAACCGAAATATTGCCTACCTGATTTATAGGCGACAACGTGCCGTAATAGTCTACCATAATTTTGTCTAAAACGTGAGGATTTGCTCTGCCTGCACGAATTCCGGCATAATTTTCTTTAAGATTGGATAAAGTTTTTTCGAGTTTATCTTCTAATACGAGCAAAATCTCTTCTACTTTTTCATTGTCTATCATAACTGTTTTATTCTCCTTTATCAAATTTCGTTGGTGATAAGCGTGCCCGTTTGTTCACCCGATATAGCGCGAACGATCGCATCGGGTTCAGAAAGCGCGAACGCAAGAACAGGAACATCGTTATCCATACACATAGTGATTGCCGTCGTATCCATGGCTTTTAAACCGCGGTTGATAACTTCCATATGCGTAATTTTATTTATTTTTTTAGCGTTAGGATTTATTTTGGGGTCGTCGTCGTAAATTCCGTCAACGTTTTTAGCCAAAAGCAAAATGTCGGCGTTTATTTCGCAAGCGCGAAGCGCGGCGCCCGTGTCGGTAGAACAATAAGGATTACCCGTTCCGCAAGCAAAAATAACTATTCTTCCCTGTTCGAAATGTCTTAACGCTTTTCTTAAAATGAAAGGTTCGGCAACGCTGACCATATTAAGCGCGGTTTGAACTCTCGTAGGAACGCCTTTTTGCTCGATAGCGTCTTGCATTGCAAGCGAGTTGATTACCGTTGCGAGCATACCCATATGGTCGGCTGTCGAACGGTCCATACTCGTGCCTTGTCTACCGCGCCAAAAATTTCCGCCGCCTATGACAAGACCGATTTCTACGCCCATATTATGCGCTTTAACGAGTTGGTCTACGACGGTTGCGATAATTTCTTCGTCAAGACCAAAACCTTTATCGCCGGCAAGAGCCTCGCCGGAAAGTTTTAAAAGTATTCTTTTATACTTGGGTTTTACCATATTATATCCTCTTTTTATTATATTTCGGTTCGCGCGGATTTTTCGCGCCAACAAAAATTTAAAAGCGCCGACGTTTTTTATTTTTAATAAACGCTTTGTCGACAATTTTTAAAAAGGCACACAAGAGTATAAATTGTCTTGTGCGCCTTAGGTTTTAACCTTTCATCTTAGAAACTTGTTTTTCTACTTCTTCTGCAAGGTCGTCTTTTTTCTTTTCAATGCCTTCACCCATTTCGAAACGAGCGAAACGTCTTACGGTGATTTTTTCGCCTATAGCCGCGATTGCTTCGTTAATCAAAGTTGCGATTGTTTTAGAAGAATCTTTAACGAACGGCTGTTCGAGCAAGCAAAAATCTTCGTAATATTTTTTAATTCTGCCTTGAACCATTTTTTCTGCGATGGCTTCGGGTTTACCTTCGTTCATAGCCTGAACTTTTAAAATTTCTTTTTCTTTTTCGAGTATTTCGGCAGGCACGTCTTCTTTGTTAACGTACTCGGGTTTAGCGGCAGCAATTTGCAAAGCAATATCGTGCACGAGTTCTTTAAATTGGTCGCCCCTTGCAACGAAGTCGGTTTCGCAGTTTACTTCAACGAGAACGCCAACCTTGCCGCCCATATGAATATAACTGTCTACAACGCCTTCCGCAGCAATTCTGCCTGCCTTTTTAGCAGCGGTAGCCATACCTTTTTCACGCAAAATTTCAACTGCTTTGTCCATATCGCCGTTTGCTTCGGTCAAAGCCTTTTTGCAATCCATCATACCTACGCCCGTTTTTTGACGAAGCGCGTTTACGTCACTTGCGGTAATTGCCATTTTATTATTCTCCTTGTCAATTTATTTGTTTTTAAAGCCACAACGCTTTTAGCCGTTGTGAGCCGTGTATTTAAAATTATTATTCTGCGTCTGCAACTTCTTCAGCCGCTACGACTTCTTCGATAGATACGGGAGCGTCGTTTTCGTCGTCTGCTACCGAAAGTTCCATACTTTCGCCTTGATTTGCTTCGATTACTGCGTTTGCGATAACCGAAGATATGAGTTTAACCGCACGGATAGCGTCGTCGTTTCCGGGGATTACGTAGTCGATAAGGTCGGGGTCGCAGTTGGTATCGGTGATAGCAACGATGGGAATGTTGAGTTTTCTCGCTTCTTTTACGGCGATGTCTTCGTTATGAGGATCTACGACGAACATAACGCCGGGGATTTGTCTCATGTTCTTGATTCCGCCGAGGTTGGTTTGAAGCTTTTCCATTTCGGATTTAAGAAGAGCCACTTCCTTTTTGGGGAGAAGCTCGAACTCGCCGTTC
>CAYTNZ010000031.1:0-8453 GCA_964439285.1 uncultured Clostridia bacterium
CGCATATTATGAAGTCTATCGGCAAGTTTTATAATAATAACCCTTATATCCTTAGCCATGGCAACGAAAATTTTTCTAAAATTTTCCGCCTCTTCTTCTTCGCGCGATTTAAAAACTATTTTATCGAGTTTTGTAACTCCGACAACGAGCGCAAGAATTTCGTTCCCGAATTCGTTACGAATATCCACTTCGGTTACGGGAGTGTCCTCTATAACGTCGTGCAAAAACGCGGCGGCAATGGTTGCGCTGTCAAGTCCTAAATCGATAAGAATTTTAGCCACGGCGCAAGGGTGAATAAAATACGCCTCACCCGACGCGCGTTTTTGACCGCTGTGCGCCGCTTCGGCATAGTGATAGGCGCGTTCCAAAAGTTCTCTGTCTTCGGGTTTGTAGTTTTCGGCAATCAATTTTAAAACCGTATCCATTTTTATTCTCCTTTAAGTTTTAAAACCGACGAATATATTACCGAATCGGTAAGTTCGCCGCGTTTGCCCTTTATAACGTTTAATCCGTTTTCGAAACGCAAAAAACCGAGTTCTATAAACACTTCGGTAGCAAATATCGTTTGCTTTTTCGAGTATTTATCTGAAAGAGCATCCGCGACCTGCTCGCTCGAATTCACGTTTTTTTCGATATTTCGTATCGCCGTATATATTTCCGCAAGGCATTCTCTTTTGCAATCGAGATCTTTTAAATCGGTATAACCGTTTTCTGTTTCCGTTTGTTTTTTTAACGACAACAATTTATTTTTAAAAGAAAAAATTTCGTATTCCGCACTGTTCGTATCGTAAATCATATCCTTAACGCTTGCACGAACGTACTCTTCGTCGCGAAATTTCGAAACGGATAAATCGACCACGAGTTGCTTTTTTAAATTCGATTGAAGATGCGGCAATGCCTGCTCGCCGCCGAACCAAATAACGTCCGTCCCTAAATTTTTAATCGAAATATGCGGCATCCCTTCTTTAAGTCTGCGCGCGTCGCAAAATCTCGCGTCGTAATAAAAAAGCGGTTTTTTATTGCCGACGCCGAACGGCTCTAACCTTTCGAGTTCTTTTACAAAAGTTAGCGTTACGGGAAAATCCAACCTTTCGACAACGCTTATGGTCGAAACGTAAGCCGATTCGTCATACTTTTCGCTAAGGTATTCGGTTAAAGCGTTTTTCAACTTAGGAAATTGTTCTACGCTTACGTTTACACCTGCCGCCTGCGCGTGTCCGCCGAACTCGGTTATATACGCATCGCAAGCCTTTAACGCCTCGTAGATATTTATTCCTTCTATAGTTCTCGCAGAGCCTTTAAGCATATCGCCGTTTTTTACGAACAATATGGTAGGTCTGTTAAAATCTTCTACGACTTGCGCGGCTACTATACCTATTATGCCCGAAAGCCACGCTTCGTCGTACAGCATAATAATTTTATCGGAAACGCCGCTTGTTTTAAGTTTATTTTGAATATCCGACGACAAGTTTTCGCACATTACCCTGCGCTCATCGTTATATTCGCAAAGTTTCGTTGCCAAATCGTATATTTCGGAAGACGACTCGGACGTAAAAAGTTTTAACGCGCTCGCGGCGTCGCCCATTCTTCCTGCGGCGTTTATTCTCGGCGCGATAACGAACGCTATGGTTTGCGAAGTTACGTTTTCGCTCCTATACGCCGATAAATTAAACAAATACCCCAACGCCTCTCTCGGCGATTTATTTAAAATTTTAAGCCCTTCGCTTACTATATCTCTGTTTTCGTTTGTAAGCGGAACGCTGTCGGCAACGGTGGCGACTGCTGCAAGGTCTAAAAATTTATAAGCCGTTTCGCCTAAAAGCGCACAAGCGACTTTAAACGCCACCCCCGCTCCGCAAAGGTTATCGTAAGGATAATCGTCTTTAAGTTTCGGATTGACTATTACGCAATCGGGCAAAATTTCAGGCAACTCGTGATGGTCGGTTACGATAACCTTTATACCGCGCGAACGCACGTATTCCACTTCGTTACGGTTGCTTATTCCGCAATCGACCGAAATTACGAGCGAAGGGTTTCGCTCGTCTATAAGCCGCTCGAGCGTTTGTTTTTTCATTCCGTACCCGTCGGCGCGTTCGGGAACATACGCCGAAACGTTCGCCCCGTATTCGCGCAAAGCAAGATACAAAATAGACGACGCGCATATACCGTCGGCATCGTAATCGCCGAAAACGAGTATATGTCCGCCGTTTTGTACGATTTCGTCGATTGTATTTTTCAACTCGGACATACCCGACATTTTAAAAGGCGATATAAAATGTTTTTTAGACGGCGACAAAAAACGTTTTATTTTTTCGGGAGTATCTACGCCGCGAGAATACAATATTTTTGCAATCACGTCGCTTATTTCGCACTCTTTAGCCAACTTTGCAACCGTATTTAATTGTGCCTGAGAATATTCGTATTCGCGTACGAGTTTTTTCATGATACCTCCCTTTTTATTTTTTGCTTTAAATAAAATTATGAGTTCGTAAATAACACGCTATAAAAAATCAAACTAAAATACAAAAAAGGCGGGATTTACGCCCCGCCTTTTGTCTTTAAACGTTAGGAATTACTTTCAGTTGCGCTTGCGGTCTGAAGTTCTTTTTCTTTTTTCTTGTCAGGATCGTAGTTGTATTTAGCCTTTTCAGCCTTGCGTGCATCGAACTTTTCTTTCAAAGCCGCAACCAGAGAAGGAGCAAATACAAGCGAAGAATATCCTACGACAATAACGGCAACTATCGCGCCGAGCATCATAAACGTTAAATCGAAACCTATGATAACACCCACAACGGCTAACGCTACGATTACGCCGAACAATAGAGCCAAAGTGGTTACAACCAAGTTTTTGCTGCTGTTTAACGAAGCGTAAACGACCTCGCGCGACGAGCCTTTAAAAGTATCCGCTTTAAAATCGCGGCGCATTTTTTCGAATACGAGTCCGTTTACGAATATCGATGCGAAAAGCGCAAACGCACCTATTGCGGCAACGCCCGCCCCCATAGGAATTCTTACAAGAGAAATAAAAGCAAGAGTCAGCACCCAATCGTGAAGACTTATAATGCCCATCGTAATACCCAAACTTGCGTTAAAACGTATAATAAAATATACGAAAGCAAGAACGCAAACAACGGCGGCACCGATAGCGAAAGTCCATAAATACTTATAATGACTAACGCCCGTTTGCGTATGATTGGTAACGTAAATAAACGACTGGTCTAAAAAAGTATCGTTACTTCCTTCGGGTTTTTCGGTCGAAAGTTTACCTTCGATTGCTTTTACGAACGCGGTAAGTTCGCTTTCTTCGTATTTACCGCTTAAAGTATATTCGAAATAACCTTTATCTGTTGCTTCTAAATAACGCGACGACGACACTTTTGCGCCTGCGTCTTTTAACGTACTTTCGCAAAGTTCGTTCAAATCGTTTTTCAAATCTTCGCTGATGGTTACAATCGAATCGCCCGTTACGGTAATAACGGTTTTATCTTTATTTGTACCATCCGTATTAAAGCCGAAAAGGCAGAACATTACCACACCGGCTATAATAACCGCCAAACTTATAATTAACGACAAAAACAAAGTTTTATTTTTATTCATCTTCAAGTTCCTCCCTTTTGAAATTGCAGAAAGCAATCTTATTTTTAGCCGAGGACAAGAAAAGGTAAAAATAGAATCTTGTCAAAAGCAACGTAGTTGCAGCCGATATCGCCATACCGATAAGGAATATCATCGCTACGTATTTAACCGCAGACGTTGCGATAAGCCATAAGATAAGCGCGCCGATAATAAACAATGCGTGAATATCGATTGTAAACGCGATGGTTTTTCTGTATCCAGATTTAATTGCGGAAACGACCGTTTTACCCGAATAGAAATCTTCGGATATGGTTTTAAATATAAGCAAATTGCAAGCAGTCGTAATTACAGATGCCAACAATACCGCGAGCACTCCGCCCATAGTCAGTTGAATACCGTCTATCAAAGCAAGGCACAATACGTAAATTACGGCAAACGACATAAAGCCGTATACGTGCGCAAGCCCCATACCCTTGTAACGAACGATAAACGCAATTGCCATTGCGACTATAAGCGCGCCGAACACTATCGCTATAATCAACGCAGAATGTTTACCCATTGTAGCGTTGAATTCGGCAGCGGAAGAAGAAGTAAACGAAATTTCGAAAATATCGTCTTCGTTCAAAGCGGTATCTAAAACGACGGCAACCGATTTAGCGGTAGATTCGGTGGTATATCCGCTTATAGCAACGTAATTTTGGTCTATTTCTTCAGAAACGCTTACGTTCATAAGTTGTTCGTCGCCCATATATACGTAAAGCGAAGCAGCCGAAGAATCACTTGCGCTTGCCGCAAGATTTGCCGTTACGTTTTTAAACTCTTTTCTACCTGCTTTGGTAAAGTTTATAACCACGTACCAAGTAGAATCGGCACCCGCAACTTTAACGTTTTTGATATACTCGGACGAGCCTTCCATAAGAACGTTCTTTTCGGAATTTGCATTCTCGGAACTGCGGAACGTAAGTTTTCCCGAAAACGCTAACTTTTCGAAAACATTGTCGGGGTCTTCGTCCGTTTCGGGAATTGCGGCAACGATGGTATAATCGTCTTCTACGCGTAAAGTATATTCCGAAAAGCCTTTATTTTCGTATCTTTTGTTTATAGTATTTACAGCGGTGTTAAAATCTTCTACGCGTTGAGCGTTGATTTCAGAGCCGTTGAACCAATCGGACGAAAGATAAATACCCTTATACGCGGTATAATCGTCCGCACTGTTTTCGCCTGCGTCTACAAGCGATTGATATTCTTCTTTGGAAATAACGCCATCGGGATACATAACGGTTTGATAACCGCCGCCCAAATCGGAGCCCAAGTCTATAATGCTGAGCAGCGAATTGTAGTTTTTAACGGTAGACGGAACTGCAAACGACGCAACGCTCATAAACACGAGCGCGACGAGTACTATCGAAATAAGTACGAGCAGCGTTACCGATTTCTTCTTGCCCATTGCTTCCTCCTGCAACTTAGTAATTTTTAAGCATTAAAATGCAATTGTACCCAAATATTATATTAAATATCGTAAATTAAGTCAAGTGTTATTTTTTGATTTTTCATCAATTTTTATCGGATATAAAAATTTTATATCGCTATTATTAAAAAAAAACGCCTTATTAAAAAAATATTTAGTCAAACGCTATTATATCGACGCTCTTTTTTATTTTAAAATCGTCCTTTCGTAAATATCTCATAACAAAAACAAAAGGAACAAAACTTTAAAAAGCAATGTCCCTTTTTTACGTTTTATTTAAAGCAATTACTACTTACCGAGTTTTTTCTTTTCGGCAAGTATATGCATAGCGTTTTCCACGCGTTTTTTCATCATTTCGCACGTAATGTCGTACGGCTCGTTTATGTCGCCGTTAAAGTGATAGTTATTAGCACTGCAACCGCCCGAGCATATAAATTTAGCAAAACAATCGTCGCATTTTTTACGAGTGAAAAGGCACGAGTTTTTAAACTTTTCTCTTACCGTTTCGTTAAGTTTTCCTTCGAAAACGTTGCCCATATAAAACTCTTTATCGCCCACGAACTGATGGCAAGGATAAATATCCCCCGACGGAGTTATCGAAAAATATTCGTTGCCCGCACCGCAAGCGCTAACGCGTTTAGAAAGACAAGGTCCGCCTTCTAAATCTACGTTAAAATGGAAAAAGTTAAAGCCTTTGCCTTCGGCATAACGTTTTAAATACTCGTCGCAAAGTTCGTCGTAACCGTTAAATATTTGTTCGAGATGTTCTTTTTCGATTGCCAAATCTTTTATATCGGTAACCACGGGTTCCATCGAAATAGAATCGAAACCGTTGTCGGCAATAAATAAAACGTCTTTTGCAAAATCGAGATTTTTAGCAGTGAACGTGCCGCGCACGTAATAACTTTTATCGTCTCGAATCTTCACGAAATTTTTAATGTTTTTTATTACGTATTCGAAACTACCCTTTCCGTTAGCGGTTTTTCTTACAGCGTCGTGAACTTCTTGTCTTCCGTCAAGACTCAAAACCACGTTCTCCATTTCGGCGTTTAAAAACTCGGCTATTTCGCCGTTCAACAAAAGTCCGTTCGTAGTCAACGTAAAAAGAAATTTTTTACCGCGTTTTTCCGCTTCTTCTTTAGCGTAATAAACTGTCTTTTTAACGACGTCGAAATTCATTAACGGCTCGCCGCCGAAAAAGTCGGTTTCTAAAACTTTTCTGTTTCCCGAATTTTCGATTAAAAAGTCGATTGCCTTTTTAGCCGTTTCGAAAGACATAAACTCTCTTTTAGATTTATACGCGCCCTCGTCGGCAAAACAATATTTGCAACGCAAATTACAGTCGTGGCAAATATGCAAACAAAGCGCCTTTATTTCGTTAGATTTAGGCGGATAAACTTTAACTTCTTCGGCGAACAACGCGCCCGCTTTTTTAAGTTCGTCAAAATCGGCGTACGCAGCCTGCTTGTCCTTTTCCGAAATATCCGAAATATCCACGTTTTCGCCTAATTTATGTTTTAAAAGGCGCGCGGTCGGCTCGTCGCACTCGTGAAGGGACGAACTGCCCGTATCAAATATGTAATATTTATCTTTATAGTTGAATACGTGAATCATAAAAACCTCTTTAATACATTGCTTTTTTAGCGTTCGAAAAAGCAATTTTTCTACAAAACGATATCTTTCCCCCTAACCGTTACGTTTTTAAATGTGCGCAAATACAAAAACCTGCGCACGAATATAAAAGCCGCAAACGCTTTATTCGCAAAACAAAATTTTAGGAGCAGAATTTTTCTACTCCTAAAACGACTAATTATTTTTTTCGGGGTTGTTTTCTCTATTGATGCGTTCGCAGGATTGGTTACCGACAGTACAACTTGTTTTGCAAGCAGATTGACAAGTACTTCTGCATTCTCCGCAACCGGTTACTTTTCTCTGCGCGGGACGCGCGATAGTCTTAATTTTATTCATAGTAAAAACTCCTTTGATTTCGCTTTTTTATTATTGTACTATAAACGGAATAAAAAAGCAAGTGTTTTTACGAATTTGACGAACGTAAATTAACGGCGACAACTCCGCTTATAGCGCCGACTACGCCGCCGAATAAAATTTCTAAAAGGTTAGCAAAGCCGAAAGAAATGTTGCCGGCTACTATCGCGAATATAAAATAGGTAACGACTATTACCATAACACCTATAAAAAGCCCTTTAAGCCAGCCTTTACTTTCTCTTACCGCAACAAGACAGCCGAAAAAAATCGCAAGCGCTTTTATTATTTGATTAACCGGCGTAATAACCGCCGACGATATCGAAAATATTTTAATCGCAATCGCAAAAACAAGCGTAGCCAAAAGTATCGCTATTATCGAACAGCCTACACCTTTCGCTATTTGCGTTACGCCTTTTTTATTTGAATAATCCATAATAAAAACCTCCGCACGATTTACATTTTAATCTATGCGAAGGTTTTGTTTTTTATTACTTATTATTCTTTTGTTTCTTTTGCTTCGTCGGCTGTTTCAGCTGCGGCTTCGTCGGCAGGTTTAACTTCTTCCGTTTTTTCTATCTTTTCGGTTTTTTCAGCCTTTTCTTCTTTTTTAGCAGCAGCTACGGGTTCTGCTTTCGCATCAGTTTGGTAAATAGCCTGTTTGTCGAATTTAATATAATTGCCTTCTTTGCCGTCTTCGCCGGTTTTTAAAACGAAAGTATTTTCTTCGTTGTTCACCGATACCACTATACCGCAAATACCGCCGATGGTTTTTACTTTGCTGCCGGGTTTAATAGCGTTTAAAGTTTCGTTGAATTGTTTTTGCTTTTTTTTGTTTGAAACGTTGCTCCAAATCAAGAACGCAATTAACAATACGACCAACACGCCGATAAGAATCCACGATTGCCATTTATTTCCGCTCGCTTCGCTTTCTAAAAGGTTAATTAAAAACATTATAAACTCTCCTTAACTACTTAGGCTTTGCGCGTTTTTAAATATCTCGCCGCCTATAAATTTCATATAATATGATAACTTTTTTATTGCTTTTTTGCAAGTGTTTAAAACCCCATTTGTAAAAATCTTACAAAATTTTACTAATTTTACACAAACAAAGGTTATTTCTCACCGTATTTTTCGTAAAACTCGCGTCTGAATTGAGTCAGCGTTCCGTCTAAAATAGATTGACGAATATCTCTCATCAACTTATTCAAGAAAGTGATATTGTGCAAAGAAATAAGCATAGACGAAAGCATTTCGCCCGCGTTAACCAAATGACGCAAATACGCTTTCGTATAATTTTTACAACAATAACAATCGCATTCGTCGTCGAGCGGGGTAAAATCGTCTTTATACGCGGCGTTTCTTACAACTACTTTACCTTTTGACGTAAGCGCCGTGCCGTTTCTGGCTATTCTCGTCGCAAGAA
>CAYTNZ010000032.1:0-8035 GCA_964439285.1 uncultured Clostridia bacterium
TATTTTTAAGATAAAATCAAATGTTTACTTCGTAATGTGAATGACCGCATTTTTTTTAATTACTCGCGCGAGCAAAACCGCGTTTTTGCGCTGCGCGCCCTTATTTGCCCGTAAGGCGCTCTTGCAGGAAATGTGAATGACCGCATTTAGATAATACGTGAGCCACTATTTTATGCGGTTAGAGAAAAACTCCGTTTGCCGAGCCGACTTTTCGGCGAACAAAGGGGTTTTTCTACAACTCACGGAAAATTTTTTATCTCTTTTAAAAAATTTTCGTGAACATATTTTACACTATCATTATATAACAATTTATAAAATTTGAAAAGAATTTTATTGCCCGAATATTGACATTTATTGTTCTATTTATTATAATATAAAGAAAAAAGGGGCAATTTTTAGAAAAATGTTGGCAAAACAAGAAATTCGCCGCTATATCGGCGCCGAAAGAGTGTGGGTAGGTAAATATAAAAATTCGCACAACGTTTTGCATTGGCATTATGCTTGCGAACTCTTATTCGTAGAATACGGCGAAATAGACGTATTTTGCGACAGCGAAACGTACACGCTTAAAAAAGGCGACGCGTTTTTTATAGACAGCGGCGAAATGCATTATATGCACGCAAAAAAAGAAACGGTACTTATAGTTACGATGTTCGAAAACGATATAATCAAAAAAATTACCGAAAACAATAAACTCGTAACGCCGCTACTGTCGCACGATTACGATATACCGCTTATATACGAGCGTATGGTTTTAGAACTTATGCAAAAAAAGCCATATTTCAACTGCGTCGTAGAGAGCGAAATTTTAAACCTTGCCGTAAATATTTTCAGATGCGAAAAACTCGAAAAGCGAAAAAGAAACGCCGCCGATTCCGCGCAATCGTTTAAAGATTTACTTGCCGACGTTAACGAACGTTACGCATATTATACCTTTGAAGACGCTTGCAAATTTATGGGGTTTAGCGACGCGTATTTTTCAAAATTTTTTAAAAAAATCGCAGGAATGACCTTTTCGCAGTATTTAAACAGAGTAAAAACCGAAAAAGCGATATTGTTTTTAAGAAAAAACGACGGCACGACCGTAACAGAAATAGCGCTTTCTTGCGGTTTTAACACCATTCGGAATTTCAACAGAATTTTTAAAGAATTTACAGGCTATACACCTAAAACACTACCAAAAGATTTCACGCTCGACGAAAAATTTATTTATTCGGTTAACGGAGAATTTAACCCTACTTCAAACGAAACTACTTTGCTTACAGAACATTAACAATATTTACGGCGGCGTATTTCCGATTAGGAAATACGCCGCCGCGTTTTTTATAGATATTAAATTGTTTTTAAACGTTTTTATCTTGTTCGCTATATTCGATTAACTTTACCGCGTTTTCGTCCGTCGATTTTACGGTTATTAAAATACAATAAACGATTACCGCTACGGCAACGACTGCGGTAAGTATAATTTCGGGCACGTTCCAAATATCGAAAAAACCGCCCGAACCGAGTTCGCTTACAATCATTCCGCAAAAATTATACACGCCGTGAATAAACGCGCAAGTTATAACTCCCGCCCCCTTAAACATAACAACCGCGAGCATAGCGCCTATTAAAAAAGAATAACCCATTTGCAAAAAAACCGCGCCGCTGAAACCGTTTAAAAGGTTTACTATATGTAAAAAACCGAACAACGCAGACGAAAATATTATCGCTTGCAATCTGCCTTTAACGTTCGTTCCCGTCTTTTGTAAAATAAGCGGAAACACTATTCCGCGGAAAGTAATTTCTTCAAAAAAGCCTACCGCAAGGCATTCCAACGCAAAAACCGCTATAAATTCGCCGCCGTATATTATAGACGCGTCGCCCCTTACAAGCGCGATAATCGGCAAATTATTAACCGCGACCAACAATGCAGGCAACGCAAAAAGAATTCCTTTTGCCGAACGCGGCAAAATACAATTTTTAAACCCTGTATTTAATGCTATAATAAGCATTATGACGCCCATTATAACGCGCATTACGGCAAACCCGAACAATTCAGCCATCTTTGCGTCTTTAAAAAAAAGTTCCCCTAACCAATTTGACGGAAACAATATAAGCCCGAGCGCCAAAAGGTATATTATAAACGCCGACTGCACGGGTGTTTTTCGTAAATACAACATACGTTGCTTCATCTTTTTATCCGTATCCTTTTTATAGATATTTTCTATTACAAGTAATTTAAAAGATATTTATCGAACGCTTTTAATAAAACACGATAAATTTAAATTCTTTTATTTTTACGAAAAGTACTCGTTTACTTCGTCAATACTTTTTTTATCTTGCTCTTTAAACAAACTTCCGGATATAACGGGTAAAATTAAAGGCGACACGAACGCGTTAGAAGTTAACGTGCTTACCGCGGTACGAAGATAAGGGTACAATATTTTTTCGGCTTGTACGTTTAACTCTTTTCTCTCGTCTTCCGAATTTATTTCCGCCTCGAAAATGCCCGTAAGAGAGACCTTTAAATTAAACGGCTTAGGATTTTGCTCGTCTGTTTCTATTTTTACTTCTAACGTTACAAAATGCAGCGATTTGTTTTCGTTTACCGTTCTTACTCTTTTTGAAAAAGCAGGCTTTAAATCGAGTTTAACGTCTTTTGTAAGTTTAATATTGTTTTGTTTAAACGATAATTCTTCAGCACGAATTCCGCAAAGTTTTAAATTAATTTTATCCATAAACAACCCTATTTAACATAAATTCTTTTGCCGAAAGCAAAAACTTAAAAAATCTATAATTTTACCGAAAAAACTTGCGTTTTTACTTTTTTAAATATAGTATTTTCGTATTTTAATTATACAACCTAACCGTCTTAAAAGCAAGTCTTTTTTTAATTAAACGAAAATATAGCGCGCCGAGATATAATTTCGACTCGCTATATTTTTCGCTTATATATTTATTTCGTTACATTAAAGCCCTGCCCTGATTAGAATCGACCACCGTAAAAATTTCGACTTCTTCGCCCGTTTTCGCGTCGATATAAACGTAGTAAACGTTGCCGTCGTACTCGCCCGAAAATTCGTAAGCGAGCGTTTCGGTATTATCTATAGGAATAAGACAAAGTTTATGAGTTTGAACTTCGAATCCGTCACGCAATTTTAATCTTGCGCTCTTTAAAGAAATTTTAGCGTCTTCTAAATTTCTCTTTTCGTGCGAACGAATAAACGCGTTTGCTTCCACGCCCGTTACCGTTCCTCGTTCAAAGCATACCTTAACCTTTATCAAATCGGAATAATATATAACGCCGTCTTTTTCGTAAGCAAAATTAATAGTACATTCCGTGCCGCCTTCGCTTACCCAAACTTCTTTCATATCGTAAAAACCTGCTCTTTTAAGAAAATTTTGCGCTATTTCTATACACGAATCCGTATTAAAATTTTTATCGCTACATTCTTCAAAACTTTCGAACATAGCCATTATTCCGCCTTTTTTAGTAATTTGAGCGCTGTACTTTCTGCCTACCCTATCCTCTATTTCAAAATTATAAAGTTCTAAATTTTTAATACGAGTTTCGCCTGCGCTTACTATCTCTTTAACGTCGTATTTTTGCAAAATATAGAAAAGTTTTTCTTTTGCTTCGTCTTCCGCCACTTCGCTCATATTTTTAATATACTTTATATCCGAACTTATTTTCGACTTGGCGAACGGTCCGTCGTAAATCATTTTAGGCATTTCGATAACGTCGTTTTCGAGCGCGTTAAAACCGTTATCGAAAACCTTGCTGTGCCCGCTTAACATATCTTCTATTTCTTTTTTATCGAGAGCGGTTACGGTTTCGTTTAATTTTTCTTTAATCGCCGACGTCGTTTTGCTCATATACTCTATAACCGCTTCGTCGTCTTCGGTAATTTTTCCGCCGCGTGCGATTTTATTCAATAAACTTCTCGAATAATCGCTTACTCGATTGATAAAAGAAGTAAGATTTTGCGTTTTTTCAGTTTCTATAGGAAATAATTCGATACATTCTTCGCAAAGTTCGGCATCGATAACGACGTTAGTTAAAAATCTTTGTCGTTCGTATCTGCCGCTCGCGACTTTTGTTTTAGAAAGATTCGTATCGATATTGTCTATAAAGCTCATCAGTTCGTAAACCGAACGCTCGTAACCCGTGCCGAGCGCCGATTTTACATTTTTCATATCAAAATACCCCACCGTAAGCATAGTGCCGAGCGCGAATACGATAACGCTTAAAGAAACAACCGCGGTAATCCATCCGCCGATATTGTTCTTTTCTCTGTTTTTGCCGCGATTTTGAGAATTTCGGCGTTTATCGTTTTCTTTAATCGCGCGACGCTTTTCCGCTTTGGCGGCGCGCATCGCTATGCGTTTTTCTTTTCTTTCGGCGGCGGAAAGTCTTTCTCTTGCGTTTTTCTTATTTAATTTTTCGGCGTGCTTACGCTCTTTTTCAGCAAGCGTTTCACTTTTGCGACGCGCTATTTTCGCCTCGCGCATTTCGTGAGCGGCTATACGTTTTTTTGCCGTTTCCGCGCGTCTTTTTTGTTTTTCGGTCTGTTTGTCTTGTTTTATTCGTTGCTTTTCTAAAGCCGTTCGTATTCTTTTTTGCGCACGCTCGTTTTCTTGTTCCGTTTCCTTTTGATTTGCAAGTTCTTCGACTTTTTCGGCGCCGCTCGAAATATTTTCTAAATCAGAATTATTTACGTTGTTTTTATTCATATTACCCTCCTTAAACCTTAGTTATCGCTAAAAAATCATATCGCAAATACGTGTTTGCCGATTACGGTAACCGTTTCGCGCGAAAAAATCCACGAACTCGTTGCCACGGCGGGATTATAGTAATAAAGGCATCCGTAGGTAGGGTCCCAACCGTTTACGGCGTCTTTAGCGGCATTCATCGCCGTTTGATTTGGCGAAAGATTAATTTGCCCGTCCGACACTGCCGTAAACGCGCCTTTTTGATAAATTACGCCCGAAATCGTGTTGGGAAACTGCGAACTTTTTACCCTGTTTAAAATAACCGCGCCTACCGCTACCTGCCCCGTATAACTTTCGCCTCTCGCCTCGGCGTAAATACACCTTGCCAAAAGTTGCATATCCGAATTCGAATATTTACTATTCGACGACGAATTTGTCGCCACGTTTATTCCGAGTGCCTCGAAAGTTTTTTTGCCGACGATGCCGTCTACGGTAAGTCCGTTTTTACGTTGAAAATATTCTACCGCCTTTTTAGTTTGCGAACCGTAAATACCGTCTACCTTACCTGTATAATAACCCCAATTTTTTAACTTTTGTTGAACCTGTTTAACTTGCGAGCCTGAACTTCCGCGCTTTAACACCGCCGTTTCGATAACCGCCGAATAACCGCTTTCCGCAACAGACGCGTTTTTTACGGTAAACAATACGCCGAAAAGGCAGCACGCCGCAAACGCAATCGTTAAAATACTCACCGTTAATGTTTTTTTCATTTTCCCTCCTTAAAAACGCAAGACTACTTTAAACGGCTGCTTTAACGATACCCGTTTTATTTTACGCGAACGATTAAAAACACACCTTACGAAAAGAAGTCTGCTATTATGTCGTAAATTGCCGAACGGTATTTAATATTTTCGCCCGTAGCCTCGCCGGCAAAACAAAGCGGCGGATAAATTACGCACCACCAATTTTCGCCTTCGGCTTTACCGAGTTCTAAAATCAAAGCGTCGTACACCCCCTTCTCGAGCGTAACGTCGTTATAAACCCTTGTGGGAAATTCTTCTCTTTTAAGCCTTGCCGTCGCAGTATAGTCGTACCCGTTTGCCTTTAAAACGGCGTCGGCAACCGTCTCTATCTCTTTAATGCTTGCCGAAATCGATTCTATTGCCTGCTCTTTGGTTTTACAATTCGCAACTTGCGGCATAAGGTAGTCTACAATCGCGTCTTTAACTTCGTATTTTACCTTTTGGTCGCAAATCTCGTTTGAATTCGCTCTTATATGAACGCGCAAAAATTCGGAATTATCCTTCGATACGGGCGTCGCGCTTATCAATACCGTCAAAACTATTATGATTAAAAGCAAAAAAAGTATGCAAAATTTTTTCATTTTTTGTTCTCCGTTTACGTTTTCGGCTTTATTTTGCAGTAAAACCTTTACGTTTATTAACGTTTTTCACAAGATATATACGTTCACAGGCAAAAAACGTTAATTTTTTAACATAATTCGCTGACTAATTTAAATTTTTTTGATAACGTAGAAAAAAGCGGCGTTTTTTTGCCGCTTGAAAGGAGTTACAATGGAATATGCGGTAATTATAGCGCCTTGCGCGGCGCTATTAGCACTGCTTTTTGCACTCTTTACCGCGCGCAAAAACAAATGATATTGCCGGCGCTTATAGCCGTGCTTTCGCCTATAATAGCAGGTTTTCTTCTCGGCGTAAACGGACTTATGGGACTTTTGTTGGACTCGTCGGTTTCGGGATTTTTGCTCGCCGTTATGATGTCGAACAGCGGCGGCGCGTGGGATAACGCAAAAAAATATATCGAAGACGGAAATTTCGGCGGAAAAGGCAGCGTGGCTCATAAAGCGAGCGTTATAGGCGATACCGTAGGCGACCCTTTAAAAGATACTTCTGGACCTGCGATAAACATACTTATTAAACTTATATCGGTTGTAGCAATCGTATTCGCGCAATTAATTTTAACCATAGGAATTTTGTAAACTTAAATTACTGCGTTTCAATTATTATCGCACACAGTTAAAAAAGTTTAAAACACGAACCCGAAAAGTTAATTTAACTTTTCGGGTTCGCTTTTTAATAATTTTTCTATAAAAGAATATATTTAAAACCCCAAGGTTTTTATTTTTGTTGTATTTATTTTGCGGCTGTGCTATAATTTAAAAAACGAAATATAAAGAGGTTTTACAATGGTTATTTCGGGATTACAAAAACTTACCCTTTTAGATTTTCCGCAAAAAGTGGCTTGCACGGTATTTTTGGGCGGTTGTAATTTTCGTTGCCCGTTTTGCCAAAACGGCGAAATTTTAAACGGCGACGTTGCCGCTTATTCCGAAGAAGAATTTTTTACTTTTTTAAAAAAACGCCAAGGTCTTTTAGAAGGCGTTTGCGTATCGGGCGGCGAACCGCTCGCAAACGACGAAGTTATCGATTTTATCAAAAAAATAAAAGTGCTCGGTTATGCCGTAAAAGTAGATACGAACGGCTCGTATTTTAACAGATTAAAACTGCTTATAGACGAAAATTTAATCGATTACGTTGCAATGGACATTAAAAATTCGCCGCAAAAATACGCAAAAACCGCAGGCGTTGCCGTAAATTTCGAAAATATTTCGAAATCGGTTGAACTTTTAATAAATTCAAACGTAGACTACGAATTTAGAACGACGGTAGTTGCCGATTATCATAAACCCGAAGATTTTATCGCGATAGGCAAATGGTTAAAAGGCGCAAAACGCTATTTTTTACAAACGTTCGTAGACTCGGAATACGTAATTAAAAAAGGACTTTGCGCTTATTCAGACTCGTATATGCGCGCTTTTAAAGATATTTTAACGCCTTACGTTCCCGAAACGAAAGTTCGCGGTTTAGATTAAAAATTTTATCATACTCGAACGTAATCGTTTTTTATATTGTTCGATACGATAACGGAATAATTTTTTATCCGTCGATTAAATTTTGTTTACTAAAAAAATTAAGCCCCTTGATTTTGCGAATTCGTAAAATCAGGGGCTTTTATCTTCTGTAATAAATATACGCGATTTTTAAAGTTTTTCGGCTATTTTTTCAAGGAATTCGCGCGAATTAAGTTTATGCGGCGTAACGTCTTCGGCTTTGAAAAGCGGAATTAAATCGCCCGTCATATACCCTTCTTCAATAGTTTTTACGGTTGCATTTTCAAGTTTTTTTGCAAAATCGCAAAGTTCGGGAATATTATCGAGTTCGCCGCGTTTATTTAACGCACCCGTCCAAGCGAATATGGTTGCAACCGAATTGGTAGAAGTTTCTTCGCCTTTTAAATGTTTATAATAATGGCGAGTAAC
>CAYTNZ010000033.1:0-7963 GCA_964439285.1 uncultured Clostridia bacterium
AGAAAAACGAGCCTTGAATTTGCCCGTTCGGTCAAATTCAAGGCTCGCCATTGCTACGTATATTTTTTATTTTCACGATTTATCAGTAATTATGATTTGCGTTATACCCGTCCGTCCAGCCGGAAGTATCGATACCTAAGGCGTTAATCATATCAATTGCGCCTTCGCGAAGTTTAGTATCGTATACTTTCAAAAATTTACTGTCGGAATACTTTCCCGCTATCCAATACTGAAAATATCTCGACATTGTATTCTGCGTAGAAACGGTAACCCCCGTCGTCCATTGACAACTCGGCGTACGTGCGAATTGTCCGCGCATAAAATCTTCTATTTCTTCGGGAATAACAGTGCCGTAAACAGCACCGACGTATTCGCCTGCCTTTTCGTCTACCATTCTGTTTATATTTTCAGGAACGGTCAGCCACATCAAAAACAGTTTCGAAGCCAAAAGATGCGCTTCGCCCTTTTGTTCGACAGCCTGTTTACAGATATTGAACGACTCGGCAATCGGAGGGTTATAAGCACCCTCTCCGAACTCGAAATCGGCGCAATATGCCGACGACGTAGTAGAATCCGCGAGCGGAGTTGCGAATATTCCGTACTCGAACTTACGCTCGGCGTTTACGTTTTCGGCGCTGAGTCGCCACATACCGTCTTCAATCATTGCGACTCTACCCTGATTCCAAAGCGGTTCATAGTCGGTTTCCGAAGCGCCCGTCTGCAAAATATTGTTATATTTGTATTTTACCTCGTTATACAAGGACAAAATATTTTCGCGGTTTTTACCTTGTCCGTAAAACACCCCTTCGTACACGGCGCGCAAAAGTTCGTCTTGCGTCATATAACCGTTGCCGTCGTAATCCCATTGGTCCTTTATCTTTTCGGCATAAGTAGGTCCTAACGAAAACTGAACGTCCCACACGTCTATATTCGCCTTAGCATTCAAAGACCACGGTGCTACGGCAATATAGCCTGCGTCGGAAATAACCTTGCATACGGCTTTAAATTCTTCCCACGTTTGAGGAATTTCCAACTTCAATTCTTCAAATATATCTTTATTGTAAAAATAAGCGGTGGCAGTACCCGGATAGCACATAACAGGTACGGCAACGATATTTCCGGCAGCATCCGACGTCATATCGCTCGTCCACATATAATTAGGGAACATATCCTTCCAATGCTCGCTACCCTTTTTACCGCTTTCGATAAACACGTTCGGCTCGTCTAAAATATCGTCGAGCGGAATAAACCAATCTCTGTCGGAATATTCCGAGCCGTGCATCATTACGATGTCGGGTGCGTCTTCGGACGAAATTTGAGTAGTCATCCATTGTGCCCAATCTCCCGCGCTCTTTTTCGAATAAGCCCATTCAATAGTAACGTTCGGGAACATTTCGGTAAATTCGTCCGTAATATCTTGAATAGAACGAAATACGACGGGTTGCTGTTCCGTAGGCACGGTGTTGGTGGTAGGCATAAGTCCGTTTATATCCACAAGCAAAGTAATCGGCTTGCCGTTGTTTATCAAAATGCCGTTCCACGCTTCTGCCGAAGAACCGGTCCCCGAGCCGCAAGCCGCAACGCTCAGCGCCATAACCAAACTAAGCACGACGGCAATCGCCTTTTTCGCTTTTTTTATTATCATAACCATAGTCTCCTATCGAAAATATTCATACGCCGAAACTTAGAACGCACTCGCGCGTTCTCTTTCCACCGCTAAAATTTTACAGCCGCGTTCGTAAGTCCTTCAACGTAAAAACGGTTAGAAAAGACGTAAAGAAGTATCAACGGCACCGAAGAAATCAAATACCCCGCAAACAACGTCGGATAACTTCCGGTGTTCGCTGAAAGAAATTCTTTTTTGATAGCGGCGGCAATCGTCAGTTTGCTTGCGTCCGACGGAATGGCAATCATAGGCCAAATATAGTCGTTCCACGTACCCGACAGTTGCATTATGGCGAGCGTAGTCATAATAGGAACTGAAAGCGGCAAGCAAATTTGCGTATAGCACACTAAATCTCCAGCGCCGTCAATTTTTGCCGCTTCGAAAATACTTTCCGAAATCCCTTCAAAAAAGCCGCGCAGTAAAAACACACCGAATACCGAACCGCCCGTAATAATAGGCAAAATTAAAATAGTGTAAGTGTTAGTGCCGACCATTTTTTTATAGAGCATAAAACTCGGAACCAAAGTCATAATGGCAGGCAACATCATAAGCCCGAGTACCATAGCGTACAAGGTATTTTTTAAATAGAAACGCATACGCGCAAATGCATACGCCGCAAGCGAAGATACTATCAAAACTCCGAGCGTTCCCACGCCGCCGACGAAAACGGTATTTATAATATATACGTACAATTCTTTAGCCGCATAAAAAACGTTTTCGAAGTTGAGCGGCAACGTCGGATACCATTTCGAAACGTTGAATTGCGCCGTACTTTTAAATGCGCACCATACCGCCATAAAAAGCGGATAAACCATCAAACATAAAATCAGCAACAATAGGATATGGTCGAATACCTGTCCCCAACGAATTTTAGTTTTCATTATATATTCTCCTCCTTTTTACCGAGTTTGAAGGAAATTAAAGTAAGAGCCATAATAACTACGAACAAAAACGTTCCGATAGCGCTGGCATACCCCATTCGCCCCGATTGGAACGCTGCCTGATACATATAGTACCCCGGCACCATGGTGTCGTACCCGGGGCCTCCGTCAGTCAACAAAAATTGAACGGAATAATCCTGAATACCGCTGATAAGACCGTTTATAAGAAAGAAACGCATCTGTCCCGCAATTTGCGGCAGGTCAATCGACCAAATAATGCGAAAAGTTCCGGCGCCGTCTAATCTCGCGCTTTCTCGCGCTTCGGCAGACACCGAGTTTAAGCCCGATATGTAAATAAGCACGCTCGTGCCGCCTATCCAAGGAAATCCCATAAAGATAATAGCGGGGATTACCGTATTCGAATTGTTTAACCAGTCTACCGCTTCGCCTCCGAACAGTTTCCAAATTGTCGTTAAAATACCGAAGTTCGGGTCGTATATATAGTCCCAAATTAGCGTAACTACCACGCCAGGCGCGACCATAGGAATTAAAACCCAAAGTCTATACACCGATTTCGCCTTCGACGAAGTCAAGTTAAAAATCATTTCGGCTACCACTAATGGCACTACTATGTTGATAATAAGTTTCGGAATCATTATTTTAAGCAACGTTACGCAAGACGGCCAAAACACCTGCGTGTCCGAAAGAAATTCAACGTAATTTTTCCAGCCGATAAAAATGGAAGCACCCGAATCTTTCCAATCGAAAAATGAATGATAGATACCGCTCAATGCGGGATAATAAGAAAAGGTAAGTAAAAAGAAAAAGAGCGGAAGTAAAAAAAGGTACGCCTTTCTCGATTGATACAACTTTTTACCCGTGCTTTTAAGCGCGGCGGTAATTTTGTTGCAACTTTTCGTACTCGTATTTTCCGTGCTTTCCGTTTGCATCGTTTGATTTTCCATTCTAAAACCTCCCTTTTATTTATCTATCTCGTAAAAAATATCGTCCGTCGTCATACCAGAACCCGAATCGGAACTAACAGGTTTCGTCATCTCTAACGTATAACTTGCCTCTGCAGGCACGAATACGAAAACGGAATTATTCTCGTCGCGCACGGTAAGAATAATAGGCGATACTTTGCCCGCGCTCGCGCGATAGCAGCGATAATCGACCACTATCTGCCCGTCTTCGTCAGTCGTCGTTCTTTCTAAAACGTTACGGTTCGTTTTAACGTAAAGAGTATGCCCTTTAACCGCTTTGCCGTGTCTTGTTACGCGAATTACGAAACGTACGCGCGTACTTCCGTCGGCAATGCCCACATTTGCAGGAATTTCGCCGTCTTCGACAGGCTCGTTGTTTTCGTCGAGCCTTACCACCTGAGCGAACTCTATTTTATAACTTTTCGAAATACCCAAGTCGATAAGCGCGCCGACGCCTAAAACGGCGATTATCGCCGCAATGACTATAAGTTTTTTAACTACGCTGTTCATTTCTTGTCCTCCGACATAGAATATTTAAGCATAACGGGTTCTTCGCCCGAATATATAATTTCCGCGCTCTCCGCGCCGTTTAAAGAAAGCGTGAGCCACGAAACGCCGCTCCATATAAACGATTCACAGCTTGTTTCCGCAGTCTTTTCGGCAGGATACGAAACGCCGTTTACGATACGATTTACCCAAAGTCCTTCGGGATATCCCGTACCCGTTCTAAGCGGCTTTTCGTCTTTTGTAAACGTAAGATACAGTAAACGCTTTCCGCAAGTATTTAAAAGCAATTTTTCGCCTTTGCATAAGAACACTTTATCGAAACGTTTTTCTTGCGGTTGAACTTTCCATTTTATAAACGTACAACCGTTTGCCGAAAGTTCGATACCTAATTCCGAATAAATTTCGCTTTCCTTCTCGTGTATAAGTTCTCCGTCGCGAATAAGCGTTTGCACCGTAACGTTCACGCCTTTCCATTGCGGCAACGAAAGCGTGCGCATACGCTTTTGCGAAACGGGGTTTACGACAACTGCATAACCTTCTAAAACGCCGTCGGTAGCATAACCGTAAATTTCGCCCTTTCTCGCGTCGCCTAAAATAAATTGCGTTCCGTATTCACGTCTTACAATATCTTCGTATACTCCGTCTACAAGCGAAAGGTATTTTAAATCTTCTTCGTCAAGTTCAGCAACGTCGCCGTATAAATTCAACTTTCCGCCGCCGCGCATAACGTCCATCAATATTCCGTTTCTGAAAAGTTTTTTACCCATCTTGTAAATAGTAGACGTATGCCCCATCATCGTGCCGTGGTCGTCTATAGCGTAAAACGGCATCGACGATGCACGAAACTCTCTAACCATAGCGTCGGTATAGTAAAGTACCGAATCTTCTAACTTTTCGCAAGCGATTTCGCTCGGACGCGGGTCTCCGCAATACAGATAATCTACGTACTCGCACCAGAAAGGCGAAATCGCATAATCGGTTCTTTCTTCGACGCTGCCGATAACGCTTAAATTCGTCGTCCAACCGTTATAGCATAAAATCTTTAACTCGGGCTCGACGCGTTTTAACTCTTTTACCATACGTAAAAAGTTCTTTACGCTCTTTTCTTTAGATTCGGTATACTCTACCGAATGCCCGTGCTTGGAATTTTTGCATTCGAAATAGGCAAAATCGAGTTTAATCATCTTTATGCCGTGATTAACTATATGATATTTTATCGCATCCGTCATAAGTTTTGCGATTTTATCGCAAGCGAAACAGAGCGAGCCGTTCTCTAAAAGCGTGTCGTATTTTTTATATTCGCCGAGTTCGTTCAAATGCGCGTGTATGCAGTTTATATCGAACCAAAGCCCGTATTTCATATCAGCGTCTTTCAACGCGTCTAAAACGGGTTGCACTCCGTCAGGGAAAGTTTTACCCTTAAAATCGATATAAGGCTTTCCGTTTTCGAACCAAAAAGCGTCCATAAGATAATAATCGAAACGAACGCCCGAACGCTTTCTAAGGTCTTTTAATCTTTTAATATTGTCAAGCGTCATCTCTTGGGTTAAAATTACGTCGTCAGACAAATCGTCGTGCAGTCCCCAATCGCAATAAATGCGTAGCGGCTCGCGTTTTTTGCCGTTCAACGCTTTACTTTCTATATAGCGTTCGAAAGAACGCACTATATCTCCGCAATCGTTAAATCCGTAAACTACCGAAAGAGAATTAAAAAGACGAGTTTTTTCAAACGGCGTTTGAACGAAACTTAAAACGTCGCCTTCGAAACGGTTGACCGCAACGGGAAATTCCATTCCGCACCATACTTCGTCGCCAGCGAAAACGAATTGCCCTTCTCCGCCGCGCGAAAGCGGCAAATTAGAACGTCTGTTTTCGAGAGATACGCGCTTTAAATTAAAAGAAACGTTAGAGCGAACTTCGATACGCTTTTCGAACGTGCGTTCCTTAGTTTCGTAAAAAACTTTGACGAAAAGCCCGTCTTTTTCGTAATCAAGCTCTAACTTTTTACCGTCCGTGCTTAATTTTTTACCGCAGAAATCGAATAAAAGTGCAGAGCGAGTCTCTATTTTCTCGTCTTTTTCGATATAGAGAACAAATTCTTCTCCGCCCGAAAGAAACAATGCGCCGCCCGTTGCCGCGTTACGTAAAAATACTTGTCCGTCATTGTAAATTAAACTGCCGCAGGCATTTTTCAATTCAATCGTTTCCATTTTTATCTCTCTCTTTATTATTTTTCATAACCGATTTGCGAATAACTATTTCGCAAGGAATCATAACCTGTATAGGAAATTTTCGTTTATAATTTATTCTTTCGAGCAACAACTCTATAATAATTCGCCCTATTTCCTCTTTATATATGCGCACCGTAGTAAGCGGCACACGGGCATAATTGGCTTTTAAAATATCGTCGTGCCCCGTTACCGACACGTCGCTCGGAACTTTATAGCCGCTATCTAAAAGCGCGTTCATAACACCTATCGCCATTTCGTCGTTCATACAACAAACTACTTTAGGCGGCGGCGATTCTTTCAAATTCGAAATAGTCGTATCGTACGCCTTTTTCATCTCGTTATAGGCATTGAAAAAATATCGCTCGTTTATTTTTAAAGAAATATCCGCAGCGTATCTTAAAACGGCATCTACGCGTTTTTTATCTCCGCCCGTAACAAGCCCTATTTCGTCAAAGCCGCAACTTTTTATATAGTCGAGCATACCGTTCATTGTAGAGCACATATCGCTACCTACAAAGTCGGCGTTTTCGACTGAACTTCCGTAAATACTCGAAAGATATTTTGCCTGTTTAGAAAGGTAATTCATTATGTTTTCGGGAATTTCGCCGAATAAAATAAGCCCGTCTAATTTTTTTTCGCAAAGCGGTTTATCGTGCCTAAAATGTTCTACCACTTCGTCTATATAAAAACAATAAACCTGATATCCCGCGTCTACCAAAATACTGTTAATTCCTTCGATAATGCGGTCGAAAAAGGCGTTCGTTTTAAACTGCGCGCCCTTATAGGTAACATACCCGATACGAATATCCCTTTTTGCTTTTAACGAATTATTAGCCAAAAGTCTGGCGTAATAATCGGGAATATACCCCGTGCGCTCTATCTCTTTAAAAACCTTTTCGCGCGTTTCGGGGCGGCAATGAAAGTTAACGTCTTCGTTTATAATTCGCGAAACGGTCGTAATAGACACTCCGCACGCGTTCGCTATATCTTTAATTGTCCTTTTCATTTCACTCGGCTACACTCCTATTCGTCTTTGACCTACCGCTCAAAAATATTTTTTCGGCTTAAACAATAGAAAAGTAAGTCTATCCCAATTTTTTCTCAATTAAAATTTTTAATAAAAGTTTAACGGACCGCCGCAAATGCTTGCGGCGGTCGCGCTTAAAACCACAAGTTATCTAAATAAGTTATCTGCAAGTTTTACGCTTTAAAAGCAATACCGCCACAGCGCCTAATAAAGCCAATACAGAGCCTTCGCCGATGCCGATAGTGCCACCACACCCCCCGTTTTTCTCGTCGTCGGGCGTATCTGAAGGGTTAGACGGGTCCGTAGGATTAGTAGGATTATCTAATGCTTCTTGTCTGCTAATCGTTTTAAATGTTATGAGCGAAGAATATGCGATAGCATCTCCCTTAGAATTATACGCAACTATTTGCACGGCATAGTCGGTGGTTGCAGAAAGCCCCGAAACGTTTTCGCTATAGTTTGCGTTACCTGAATATATAGGACCTTCGTTAGTTACGTAAGTATACGCTTCTTCGCTACCTGCGGCATTTACGGTATATACGTATATTTTATAGGTATCCGCGCCCGTGTACTCGGTCCACGTTATATTCGCTTTATTGTAAGAGATATTTGCACTCGAACCGGTAAATCCTTCGGTTGCGTCTTGAGGACGAATTGTAGTATCAGCA
>CAYTNZ010000034.1:0-7800 GCA_964439285.1 uncultured Clostridia bacterium
GCGTACGGTATGCATTATCTGTTCCATATTTCCGCACGCTTCTTTAATACCGGCAACGTTTTTAAGTTCTGCTATTTTTGCCATCGTTTGCGGTTGAATGTTTACGCCCGTTCTGGGTGGTACGTTGTAGCAGATGACGGGAATGTTAACCGCGTCGTTTATCGCTTTATAGTATTCGTAAATGCCGTTTTGAGTGCATTTATTGTAATAGGGGGTTACGACGAGCAAACCGTCTGCACCGAGCGCTTCGGCTTTTTTGCTCGATTCTATCGCGTGTGCGGTATTGTTGCTACCCGTACCGATTATTACTTTTACGCGACGATTAACTTTTTCAATCGAAAAACGTATAACGGCTTCTTTTTCTTCGTCGGTCATGGTGGCAGGTTCGCCCGTAGTTCCTAAAATTACGAGTGCGTCCGTGCCGCCTTCGATTTGATATTCAATCATACGTCCCAAGGCGTCGAACTTAACTCCGTCGTTCGTAAAGGGCGTTATCATGGCAGTCGCGCTGCCTTTTAAAAAATTAAGCATTGTATTCTCCCTAAATGGTATTAGTCGAAATATCCTTTAGCCGCTAAAAGTTCAGCCATAAGAACGGCACCGCCTGCGGCACCGCGCAAAGTATTGTGAGAAAGACAAACGAATTTATAATCGAAAACGATATCTTCGCGAAGTCTGCCTACGCAAACCGCCATGCCGTTTTCGAGATTTCTGTCGAGTTTGGCTTGCGGACGATTGTCTTCTTCGAAATAATGAATAAATTGTTTAGGTGCGCTTGGTAAGTTTAACGATTGCGGTTCGCCTGCAAAATCAGACCACGCTTTTAAAATTTCTTCTTTAGAAGGTTTGTTTTCGAACGATACGAAAACGGCAGCGGTGTGTCCGTCGCTTACGGGAACTCTTAAACACTGAGCGGTTATGGCAGGTCCTTGAGCGTTTACTATTTCGCCGTTTTCAATGCTACCCCAAATTTTTAACGGTTCGCGTTCGGATTTTTCTTCTTCGCCGCCGATGTAGGGGATAACGTTATCTATTATTTCGGGCATGGTTTCGAAAGTTTTGCCCGCACCGCTTATTGCTTGATAAGTTGTAACGGCAACGCTCTTTACGCCGTATTTCATCAAAGGATGCAATGCTGGAACGTAACTTTGCAAAGAACAGTTGCTCTTAACCGCGATAAAACCGCGTTTAGTGCCGAGTCTTTTTCTTTGCGCGTTAATAATTTCGGCGTGGTCGGGGTTGATTTCGGGAATAATCATAGGAACGTCTGTCGTGCCTCTGTGTGCCGAGTTGTTAGAAATAACGGGAATTTCGGCTTTTGCGTATCTTTCTTCCAAAGCCTTAATTTCGTCTTTTTTCATATTTACCGCGCAAAAAACGAAGTCTACTTTTTCTTTGATTTTTTCGAGGTCTGCTTCGGCATCGAATACAACCATATCCTGTAATTTTTCGGGGATAGGGCTGGTCATTGCCCAACGCTTGCCTACGGCGTCTTTATATTTTTTTCCTGCGGAAGAAGGCGAAGCCGCCAAAGCGGTTACGTTGAACCAAGGGTGGTTAGAAAGAAGAAGGGTAAATCTTTGACCAACCATGCCCGTTGCGCCGATAATTGCAACATTGTACTTTTTCATAATTAAAACTCCTTAAAAAATATAACGTAATAATGCGGTTTAAAACCGAAAAACGCTAAAAAAGGCGGTGTACTCGACACCGCCGTGAAAAAACGCATTTTGCAAAGCGCGCATTGCGCGCCTGTATCTCAAATATTATTGAGGGCGAAAATAGTTCTCCACGTTGGTGACAGTCGCAAAGGTGTTAACCTGTACGCCCAGCAATGCTTTTCGGCAGCAAAAACAAAACTTCGGCGGAGATACCCTTTTTCGTATACAAAAACTGCCGTTTTTTGCGTGAATATACGATACTTATGTTCGTCCGCTCCTCTATTTAGCACTAATATCATACCACACTGTGAAAATTATGTCAAAGATTTTCTTTCACTTATGTAATTTAATTGAAAAAAATTTTATTTTGTAGTACAATATGTAAGATTAACCGTAAATTGTGGAGGTCGTAATGGCATCAGGTCAGAAAAAGGGCTTTATAGCCCGTATGCTCGAGGGTAAAGAAAGAGACGAGTCTTACGCAAGAAGTACTCTCCCTTCGAACCGTTGGGGCTTGTTCTGGGATATATTTAAAGGCAGATTTTCAAAACTCGTAATTTTAAACCTTTTAATGTTGGTTTTCTTTATACCTATTATAGCGGTGTTTATTTTCCGTTCGCTGTATATTTCGGCACAAGGAACTTTAATGCCTTTCGCGTCAGGTTTAGGCGTAGGGTTCGGGGCTGTTCCTAATCTTATGGGCGTACAAGAAAGTATTTCTATTTCTACGAATATTCAGTTCGGTTGGCTTATTTTAATTACCGCCGTTATCGCGGCTATAGGTATATCGGGCGGTATTTACGTTATTAGAAATATGGTATGGACCGAAGGTATATTTATCGCGAACGATTTTTGGCGCGGAATTAAAATAAATTTCGTTATAGTCGTTTTATCTACTATTTTTTACGCCGTTTCGCTCTTTTTGTTCTCAATGAGCATAAGTTGGTCTAATTACGCGTTGGCGGTAGACGGCGGTTCGTCTTTTCTTTTGATAACTTCGCAAGTTTTGTCGTATATAGCCATAGCGATAGTAACCATGATGTATTTTTGGATGCTTTCGATGGGCGGCAACTATAAACTTAAATTTTTCCAACTTTTAAAGAATTCGTTCCTTATGACGTTCGGTCTTATTTTCCAAAACGTATTCTTTATAGTGCTTATGGCTATTCCCGTCGTTTTAATGCTTTTAGGCTCGTTCTTTATGATGATAGGCATCGTATTGATGATATTAATAGGAATATCGTATATGTTGCTCGTATGGTTCGACTATTCGCAATGGGCGTTCGATAAGTTCTTTGAATCCAAGCGCGAAGGCGGTAAGGTTAACCGCGGTATTTACGCAAGAACGGGTAAGGGCGGTGCTGAAAGTAAAGCGGTCCAAGAATATAACGCCGCGCTTACGGGAACTAAATCAGAACTTGCGTCGCGTCCTATTAAACCTATTACCGATAATTTAAAAGTGTACGAATTGCCCGACGCTTTTTCTCGCGAAGATTTGCAAAAATTACGCGAATCGAAGGCTGTTATCGCCGAAGATACCGAGCGTTACGAACAAGAGCATAAAAACGATAAAAAGTACGTAGAATACAACGCTATGTTCGAACAGCAAGAAAAAGAAGAAAACGCCGATAAAAAGAGTAAAAAATCTAAAAAGAAAGATAAACTCGGCACGGACGAGAAATAAGGGAGATAACTGATGCAACGCTCATCGGCGTATTTTGCGCTTGCAGATTGGTTTGAATATTTAAATTCTGACTGCGACTATGAAAAATGGTCGCAGTATTTACATCGAGAAATTAAATCGCTTAAAAAGGACGGCGGTATCGGGCTCGATATAGGTTGCGGAAGCGGCTATTTTACCCGCGCGTTTTGTAAACTCGGCTATCGAATGACGGGGTACGACGTAAGCGAGAATATGCTGTCTAAGGCGCAGGCGCTTTCGGATAAAGAAGGCGTGCGTCCGCAATATATTTTGTGCGATTTATTAAAACTTAAAACTTTCGAGCGCGCCGATTTTGCGCTTTGCATAAACGATTGCATAAATTATATACCGCAAAACAAACTCGGCGTTGCTTTTAAAAAGGTGCATTCCGCGTTAAAAAAGAACGGCGCGTTTATTTTTGACGTGTCGTCGGAATATAAACTCAAAGAGATTATAGGCAACAATACTTTTTGCGAAGACAGAGAAGAAGTTGCTTATATTTGGTTTAACAAACTTTTCGAAGACAGGGTAGAAATGGATTTTACGCTCTTTTCCAAGCGTGCCGACGGCGCGTTTGAAAGAGACGACGAAAAACACGTTCAGTATATTCATTCGGAACGCGATATAAAAGCCGCGCTCGAGAATGCGGGGTTTACTCTTGTTAAAACTACGGGCGGACTCGGCGATAACGCCGATAAATGCCGCATCAATTTTATTGCATTAAGGAAATAAATATGAAAAAGACGCAAAATATAATTATAAGGGGATTGGTGTTCGACGACGAGGTTTCTTTAGCCGTTTTAGATACTACGAAACTTATAAACGACGCTATAAAAATACACAATCTTTCGCCTCTTTCGGCGGCGGCTTTAGGACGTGCGTTAACCGTTTCGGCATATATGTGTTCGTCGCTTAAAAGCGAAAACAGCGCTCTTTCGGTTAATATAAAAGGTAACGGCATAGGCGGACCTATATGCGTCAGCGGCGACAAAGGACTTCATATGCGAGGATATATCGACAATCCTAACGCGGACCTTCCCGCTAACGCTTTCGGCAAATTAGACGTAGGCGGTTGCGTAGGAAACGAGGGGTATATAAGCGTTGTTCGCGACGACGGCGAAGGTATACCTTTCGTAGGAACGACCGAACTTGTAACGGGCGAAATAGGCGACGATTTCGCGGCGTACTTTGCGTATAGCGAGCAACTTCCCACCGCCATTGCGGTAGGGGTTAAAATAGACACGGACGGCACTTGTATAGGTGCGGGCGGAGTTATGTTGCAACCGCTTCCGAACGCAAGCGAAGAAAGTATAAAAAAAGTAGAAGATATTATAAAAAATTTCGGCGCGATAAGTTCTATGATTGAAAAGGGCAGCGCCGAAGATATTGTAAAAGAGTATTTCGGCGACGTAAATTATTATACGCTTAATCCCGAATACAAGTGTAATTGTAGCAAAAATTATATCGAAAGCGTTCTTATTTCTATGGGCGAGAGCGAACTTTTAAACACTCTTTCGCAAGAAGGGAAAATAAGCGTGCATTGCCATTACTGCAATACCGATTACGAGTTTTCGGAAAACGATATTTTAACGTTAATTAAAAACTCGAAGTAAAATTTACGACAAAACCGCGTATACGATAAACGCGTTTGAGGTTTTTATGAAAGGAAAAGTAATCGCTTTTAATTCGGACGAAAATAATTTAATACGTTTAGCCGCGAAATATAGCGATGAAAAGAACTACTACGCGGCATTGCGAATGGTGCATAAAAAAATAAATTTGTACGGCGCAGAACCTGACGATTGGTTGTTTTTAGCGGAAATTTGCGACGAAATGGATATGTACGAAACTTCTATAAATTATTGGTTTCGTTATCTTGCCGTGTGCGACGAAGAAGATATTGCCGACGCGTACGAGGGGTTGGCAGTTTGTTATTACAATATAGGAAACGAACCGCAGTCGGCTTACTATTACAACAAGCTTTTAACCGTAGATAAAGATATACCGCCCGAAGGCAAAATGGAAATAGCGAATATGTTCGCCCGTTCTGCGAAGGATATGTATAAAATAGTATATCCGCCCGAAAAAGCCGATTATTCGGACGATATAGACGTCGGCGTAAAATTATTGAGAGAGCATCGTTACGAAGACGCGAAAGCGCGTTTAAAAAGGGTGCATCCCGCGTCTAAACAAGCGCCGCTCGCGAAAAATTATCTTGCGGTTTGTCATTTGGTGACGGGGAACTCGGACGACGCCGAAAAAGAATGTCTTGAAATTTTAGAAAAAAATCCTAACGACGTTCAGGCATTCGCAACCTATTGCGCTACGCTCGTAGAAAAGCAAGAAACCGCAAAAAGTAAACAGGTCGCGAAAAAACTTTGTTCGATTTCTACCGAAAATCCCGACGAACTTTATAAAATAGCCACCGTTTGTTGCGAGAGCGGATTGCACGCCGAGGCGTACGAAAAGTTTTCGATACTCGAAAATTTTGTAAAATACGATATCACGTTGTTGTTTTTTAAGGCGGTCGCTGCGTTTAAAAGCGAACAATACGATAAAAGTTTAAAAGAGATGGCTAAAATATTAAACCTTTTTCCTAATGCAGAAGTTGTTCGCTATTACTATAATGAACTTAGGTCGTATATCGAGGGTGAAGGCGAATTGCCGTCTGATATTAATTATTTTTACAAAATACCCCAACGCGAGCGCGAAAGACGCATAAAATTTTTAGCGGTTATTTTAGAAATTCGTGCCGACGATTTGAAAGCATACGTTAAAGAGTTCGATTTAAAACCGCTTTTAAGGTGGTGTTTCGACGAGTTTGACGGGCAAGAACCCGAATTGCAACTTCTTGCCATAAAAATTGCGATAAAGGCGGATATTAAAGATTTTATCGAAGAAATTTTATTGGACTCGACTGTAAACGACGTTATGAAAATAGAACTTTTGCAACGTATTTTCGAACGTAATAAAGAAACTGAAATTTCCGTCGTTTTGTGTGATATTTTCAAGTCGATTAATTTTTACCGCTTATATATCGGCAGAGCGAAAAATAAAATTTTCGTTTCGGCGTATTCCGAGTGCGTAATTAAATACTGCATTTTGGGCGACGACGAATGTGCGGAGTATAACGTGCAAGTAGGGACGATTTACAGATTGTTAGAAAAAAACGACAAACTGCATTTAATTTCGGATCAAGATACGCTTGCTTGTGTAATTCGTTTGAGCATTTGCGATAAAATCGATGCGGAATTCGACGAAACGGTAAAACTTTTTCACGCAAATCCTGAAACCGTAAAAGATATACTTAAAGTACTTGACGAAGGAGAAAATATAAATGAAATTGATTGATTTTGACGAGTTGTTTAACGTAAAAATGGCGAAAATGATAGAAAAACACGCCACCGAGCACACCGAAGACGAGTGGGAGAATATAATTGCCGATATGTATAAAGATTTCGGCGACAGGGCTTTAAAAGAAATAGGTACGACGCCGCGCCTTTATTTTAAAAATATGAGCGAAACGCAACTTGTCGAAACGTTAAAAGAATATATATTGCAAGATATATCCGTTCCCGACTTTTTATGCGAGGCGTTAGAAGACAGAGATTGCGCCGAGCAATTACTCGGTTTGTTGTACGAAACCGACGAACAACTCGTTCAGTATGCGATAAATCTTTTAGGCGATAGTCCAAAGGCGGCTAAACGCTACGTCGAAATGCTTAAAGACGACGCGTACGACGAGCACGTAAAAGACAGTATCGCGGATATGTTAAAGCCTAATGCTGATATCGTAAAAGAAGAAATATTGCTTCTTGCAAAAGAAGAAGACACAAAGCCTTACGCGCTTGAAATATTGTCTAAACTTAAAGAAAAAGACGATAGGGCTTATTCTTGCCTTATAAATGAATTTTTGTGTTCCGACGATGAAGATTTGCCGTTGCTTTGCGCATATATAGCGTCTTACGGCGACGAGCGCGCGTTACCCGTTCTTTTGGGTACAATCGAAAGAGAAGATATATCGTATGTTTTGTTTCAAGAATTGAAATTTGCGATAGAGGCGCTCGGCGGCGAATATAAAACCGAACGCGATTTTTCGGAAGACGAAAATTATAAAAAAATAATGTCGGCGCAAGAAGTGGATATATTCGGTAAAAATTAACTATAAATCGTGTTTTTATACATAATTATAAAAAATTTAAGTCCGCAGCGAAAAAATTTCGTTGCGGATTTTTGTATATAAATTTACGCTCTGCGCAAACTTATTTTGTAAATTGAAAATAAACGCGGAGAAAATATTATGGGTTTGAGTTTAAAAGATTTAGATGTTTTATCTTCTGTTCTTGAAGCCGAGAGTATGGCTTGTAAAAAGGCGAGAGCGTATTCAAAAACGTTAACAGACCAATCGCTTGCCGAGTGTATGACAAGTATTGCCGA
>CAYTNZ010000035.1:0-7797 GCA_964439285.1 uncultured Clostridia bacterium
TTTCTAAAACTCACGGAAAATTCTTTATCTCTTTTAAAGAATTTTCGTGAACATAGTTTATGATGGTTGCACTTAGGAGTTAAAGCAAGATGTATAAATTTGAAAATCTTACAATTTTCGCCAACAAATTAGAATCGGCAAATTTCGAAACGAAATCTGAAATAGGACGAGGCGACTGTTACACTTTAATCATTTTTCAATCGAAGGTCGAATTTTCATACGACGGAAAAGAGTATTTTTTAATTCCGCCGAACAGTATAATTTTGTATACTCCGATGACTATGCACGCATATAAAAGTTGCGACAACGGATTTTTAAACAGTTTTATTTGTTTTAAAATAGACAGCGAATATTTTAAACAGTTCGAATTCCCGTTCGATACGATTTTTTTCGCCAACGACGAAACGATTAAAGAACTCGTGTACATAATTGACAGAATTTCTTTTATTCACAATACCGATTTCGAACTGCAAAACCGCTCTAACATACCAAACTTATTAAACACCTTTTTCTACACCTTAAACAGCGCGTATTTAAAAACAAAATATTTAAACACTTCGGTTAAACAAAATCAACTCGTTTTTTTGGATTTACGCAATAAAATGATTAAAGACCCCGTAACGTATACGGTAAATAGAATGACGAACGAAGCGGGCTATACCTCTACTTATTTCGGTATTTGCTATAAAAATTATTTCGGAATAACACCTTCGCACGACAGACAGCAACAGCTTGTAAAACTTATAAAACGTTATCTCGAAACCACTAATATGTCGCTCGAACAAATAGCCGAAGCGTGCGACATAAAAAGTCTTTCTTATCTTATTTCGCTCTTTAAACGCTTCGAAAATACCACGCCGCAAAAATATCGTGTTCTTAAACAAAAACACGGCAATCAAAAGGCTACCCCCCCCCCGAAAAATTCGACTGATTTGCCTATTATTAAGCCGAAAAAGCGTAAGAAATCTTAATCCCGCAATTTATTGCGGGATTTTTTTGTCGCATTTTACAAGGTTTTTGCGGACTTTTACTGTGTTTTACGACGTTCGCGTAAGTCGTGCATATGTGCAAGTGCGCAAGTTTAAAAAAATCACAAAGCGCGCAAGACGTTTACGAAAATTCACGTGTATGTTCAATCGTTCACGGTATACACAAGCATTCGCGTGAAAGCACGGTGAAACAGACATACAAGCGTTCGCGAATTTTTTACATAAAAAAAGTTCCCGTTCATTTCGAACGAGAACTTTTTTTATAGTTATTATATTTTAATTTTTTTATATCGTTTTAATTCAACAATCAGTGTATAACAGAACCTATTTGCGCGGTATCTTCAACCGATAAAACTTTTGCAGAGCCGTCTTCGTTTACAGCCGCAATAAGCATACCTTCAGACATTTCGTTCGCGAATTTATGCGGTTCAAGATTTATTAACACGATTACTTTTTTACCTATTAACTGTTCGGGCGTATAATCGTCTGCAAGCGAAGATACTATATTTCTCTCGCCTATACCGTCGTGTACGGTTATCTTGTAAAGTTTATTGGCTTTGCGCATCGCCTTGCACGAAAGTACTTTGCAAACTCTAAAATCGAGTTTCGAAAAATCGTCGAGCGTAATCGTTGCCTTGACGGGCTCGGGTTTTTCAACAAATTTTTCTTCTACAACAATCTCTTCCGTTTTTTCTTCTACGACTTCTTCTTTTGCGTCGGGGTCTTCCTCTTCGGAAAGAGAAAAATCTAAAAGTTTTAAATAACGCTCTGCTTCAACCGCAAACAAATACAGATAAAGACGAGGACCTTTATCTCTCGAAATCATAAGATTGTAAACGTGTTTAAAGAACGCGCTTTGCAAAACTTTAAGTTTTTGCATATCTTCGACTGCGTCGGGAAAAACGCGTTTGGGTATTGCATAAAGTTCGCTTTGCATACTCTCGAGCGTATATCCGCCGCGAGCGACAAAGTCGTGCAACATTTTTATTTCGGCACGCTCGTTTTCGTCAAGCGTTTTATAATAAGCCCAGTTACGTTTTGAATTTATAATATATTCGTTTTCGGGAGCGCAGGTTTTAAGCCAAAATTTAGCGATTTTAAAACGCTCGGCAAATTCCTCTTTTTTATGCGGCGTTCCTATTTTTTCGAACAATTTTTCCATTAAATCGATATTAAAATCGACAACGCTGCCGAGTTCTACGAGTTGGCTCATAGGAATCGCGTCTATCTTTGCTCTCGCAACTTCGCAGTTTTCCATAATACGAGCAATCGTTTCGTTCGCCGTTCCGTTTTTATAAGCGGTATAGCATTTATCGAATTCGAAATATTGCCGCAAAATTTCGTCGCTAAGACAAAAATCGAACGCTTTTAACGGCTCGGTTTTAGAATAAAGCCATAAAATCACTTCGGGCTGATACAACTTTAAAAGAAATTCGGGAGTCATGTTAAGACCGCTCGAACCGGACATTTTGCCGACGTTTACGTTACCTTTTATACCTATGAATTCGTAACCTTGGAAAAGCGGCGCGCGGTAACCGAAAATATACTTTGCAACGTCTTTCGCCGTATCGTAAGAGCCGTTTTTAGACGCGTGGTCTTTGCCGCCCGGTTCGAAATCGACGCCTTCGTACATCCAGCGCATAGGCCAGTCTACCTTCCAAGGAAGTTTACAGTTAAAGTCTTTCGTAAAATCGAAATCGCCTTCGTGTCCGCATTCGCAAACGTAATGTCCTACGGTGCAATCTTCGTTTAAAGAAACCACTTTAGTGGTATCTTTGCCGCATTTAGGGCAATATATATTTACGGGATAATAGTTTTCTCTTTCTTCTTCGGTAGAATCTTGCGTACGGTGCTTGTCTAACACGTCAAAAATTTCTTTACGTTTGCGCAAAGCGAATATAACTTGCTCGGCGTATTTACCGCTGCGGTATTGGTCGGCTTGCGAACGGAAAGTCATTTCTATTCCGAATGCCTTAAAAGAATTTAAAAACTCTTTTTGAAAGTGTTCGGCATAATTTTTTTCTTCGCCGAACGGGTCGGGAATATCTACGTAAGGCATACCGATATATTTATCGAACGCGCCCTTTCCAACGTGATTTACAACGTTTGCGGGCACTTTACGAAAGCGGTCAAAGTTGTCCCACGAAAACAAAAGTTTAGCCTTTTTGCCTTTTTTGCGCAACGCTTTTACCACAAAATAACTCGTTGCTATATCTCTGAAATTGCCTATATGAATAGAGCCCGACGGCGAAATACCAGCCGCGCAAACGTACTCTTCCTTTTCGGGATTTCTCTTTATAATTTCTTCCGCAATTTTATCTGCCCAATACATAAAATTCTCCTAATTTACTTTTTTGTCGCCAAAACAAGGCGACAATTGCCACAAATTATACTTTTGCGTTGCGCTTGTTTTATCGCGTTAATCGCAACAAACGTAATACGGCGCAACGGCTTATTAGACATTATAACATTTTTAGCCGCTTCGGGCAAGTATTTATAAAAGGCGACGCCGAAAATTTTTTACCTATTCGGTTTTATTTCGGCATCGAATTTCGAAACAAACCGCATTTTCGATAAATATTCGAGCCCGTCCGCTTTTATAACTTGCAAATACTTGGCAACCAACACCTGACGTTTTACCTTGTATTTTTTATTGAGTTTTTCGTCGCCGTACTTTTCGTCGCCGGCGACGGGATTGCCTATAAAAGCCATATGCGCGCGAATTTGATGAGTTTTTCCGCTGTGCAAAGTTATTTCGACAAACGAATAATAATCGCCTTCACTTTTTATCACTTTATATTCGGTTATAATTTTTTCGGCATTCGGCTTAGGTGTAGAATATATTTTCACTTTTGCCGTCCTTTCGTCTTTTATAAGATAATCGCAAAGAACAGCGCTCTCTTTTTTAAATTTATTAAAACAAACCGCGTTATAAACCTTTTTTACCGTTTTTTGTTTAAAAGCCTTTAAAAGCGACTTTTCGGCATTTTTGGTTTTGGCAAATATCATAAGCCCCGCGGTATTTCTGTCTAAGCGGTGTATAAAATAATATTCGCCCGTTTGTAAAAGCGAATAAAACAACGCCTCGGAATTTACGCCTGCGTATTTGTCGACGACAAGTACGTTTCTATCTTCGTAAACGCGCTCGTAAAAGGGAATTTTTTCTTCTCTTTGCGATGTAAAATAAGTAACTTCGTCGCCGATAAAAAGCATTACGTTTTCACCTGTTTTTTTTCCGTTTATACGAATATCTTTATCTTTTAACAATCTCGAAAAAGCAAACGAGCCTTGCGGATAAAAATTATCGGTAAAATTTTTAAGTTTTTGATTTTCCGTTACGGTAAATTTTTTCAAAACGATTATTGATTTTCCTTTTTATATTGTACGTTTTGCTCGGATTGAAACAAACGATAAACGTTGCCGCAAACGTAATTAAAATTACGGCTATCGTGCCGAATTTAAGCATAAAATAAACGGCGTATCCTGCTAAAAACGCCATACACGACTGTATTAATGCGTATTTAATTGCTCGCCTTTTGCCGAATTCTTTCGCCGTTGCCGCTATTGCCGAAACGCAAGGCGTTGCCGTTAAAACAAACGCGATAAACGAAAGCGCCGCTTCGGGCGAAAACGCACTCGAAAGATTCGAGCCGTAAAACATAGAAAGCATACCCGCCACGCTCTCTTTTGCGATTAATCCCGAAACCGCCGAAAGCGCGATACGCCAATCTTTAATACCCATAGGATAAAACAAATATTTTAACCCTTCGCAAAAATATCGCATTATGCACCGCTCGTTGCCCTGTCCTACGAATTTTAACGTAAAATCGAAAGACAATAAAAACCACATAACTATTAAAAAAGCGGTAACCACGGTCGCTATTTTAATTATAAACTGTTTTACGTAAAATAGCAACGATTTAAACAGCAAAGATATTTTAGGAAATTGTAAATGCGGTATTTCGAGTATAAATTCCGTTTCTTTCGAAAATTTTTTAAGCAAAAACGCAACGAAAAACGAAATTAATACCCCAGCCAAATAAACCGCGCATAAAACGGCGAATTTATTATAAAAAAACGCCGATATAACGGCAAGATACACGGGCATTTTCGCACTACACGAAACGTAAGACAAAATAAGCACGGTACGCTTTTGTATATCTTTATTTTCAAGTCCGCGAGTCGAAAGTATTGCCGCCGCACTACACCCGAACCCCATTAAAACTGAAAACACCGCCCTGCCCGAAAGCCCTACTTTTGAAAATATTCCGTCCGTCATAAACGCAAGCGACGCCATATATCCGCTTTCTTCTAAAATTAAAAGTACCGCCTGTAATATCGCTATTTGAGGTATAAACGATAAAAGCATTGCCGAACCGTTAAAAAGCGCGTCTTTAACAAGCGAAACGATTGCCGGATGCGCCCCTACTTTATTTAATACCGAAACGGCAATGCCGCCGAGTAAATCGTTTATTAAAAATTCTATCTTTTCTGTCAAAAAAACTCCGGGCATACCGTTAGCAAAAGCGAGAAAAAACGTTGCAAGCATTATTAAAACGAACAACGTATAGGCGGTTATCGGGTTATAAAGTATAAAATCGCTCTTACCGCTTATGTGCGTCCCTTCAAAATACGCGTCAGAAATATCGTTAATATCGTTTGACCGTTCGAACGTATTATTTTTACAACTCTCAGCCTCGAATATCGCGTTTTTTATTTTTAATATATCACGCCTTGCGCGCGGGTCGGCGATAACTACGGGAAAGCCTAATTTTTCGGAAAGGATATCTCCGTCGATAAAACCGCCTTGTTTTTTTAAAACGTCTGCCATGGTAACGATTAAAACAATCTTTTTACCAGACTTTGCTATTTCTAACGGTAATTGCAAAGAACGCTTTAAAGTTACGGCATCGGCAACGGCAACGACAATATCGTATTCGCCTTTTTCTATCTCTGTTTTGGTAATTTTTTCTTCTAAAGAATGAGTATTTAAAGAATAAATTCCCGGAAGGTCGCAAACGTTTACAGTTTTATCGAAAATTTTCGTTTGTTTACATTTCATTCCCACGGTAACGCCGTGCCAATTTCCCGTTTTTTCGTTTGCGCCAGTAAGCGCGTTGAATATAGTAGTTTTTCCGCAATTCGCGTTGCCGACGAGAATTATTTTCATAAATTTTCGCACTCCACAAAAATATTTAAAGCAACGCTTTTCCCTACGGCGAGCCTTACGCTGCCGGCGTTTAAAAGATACCCCGAACGAAAAGGCGCAATTTTAATCAATTGCACCGTTGCCCCGTTATACACGTTTAGCATTTTTAGCCGCTCGCAAATTTCAGCCGAAAGTTTTATATTCGAAATTATCGCTTTTTGCCCTTTTAGCAAATCTGTTATATTCATAATAAATATTATATGTTTTTTCAGCGTATAAAGAACGGCTCTATAATAAATGTTGAGATATTTTCTCATACCCCAACATTTTAAACAAAGCCCTATAAAAGCCGAAAGGCGCGTGCATTATTTGCACGCGCCTTTCGCTTTTTATATTCAACTATTATTTGTTACGATTTTCTCTCTTTTCTTTAAGAGCCTGTTTTTTAGTCTTTTTCTCTGAAACCACAACTTCGGCATCTTTAGGTTTTATAACAAGAAGAACTATTATAGCTATAAAGCATAAGCCGGCAATCCCCATTAAAACGATTGATAAAATATTATCTCTAATCCAATAAGTTTCGCCGCGGTTTGTAGTAACCTTCGAAGTTACGCTTACAACCTGATGCGCGTCTGCGGTCAAACCGTCGCTGTCTTTAACGGTTACGGTAATCATATAATATCCCGCTTTTTGAGGAACGAACGAACGCGAAGAAGGTCTCCATTCGTAAGCGTTATCGCCTTCGTCATCGTCTTTTGACGAATCGTACTCGGCTATTTCTTCCCAAATATAAGCGGAAGGGTCGGCATTTAATTTATCGAGGTCAACGGTAGAAGCATCGCCATTGAAACGATACAATTTATATTCCGAAGAATAATCGGAAAGTGCTACTATTTCAAACGAAGGAAAAGTAAACGCAACGTCGATATAAGCTAAATCGTTGCTCGTGCTTTTTTCTTCAATCGTAGGTCCGTTGTTCGCTACCGAGAATGTAAACGAAGGAATGGAATCTTCATCCCAAACGTTCGAAGAAGTAATTTCTAAATTACCGCTCGTAAGCATCGTTTTGCCGAACTTATTGGTTGCTACTACCTTAAACTCGTATTCGCCCGCAATGGCAACCGTAAATTTAAGTTCATTATAAGCAAGTCCCGTTACCGAGCCCGATTCAGTCGTTTGGTTTTTATAATAAATATCGAAAGAAAGTTCGGTGTATCCGCATTTATTGTCCGAAATCATAGAACGAAGCGAAGGAAGATAGAAATTAGCACCCGAACCTATTTGAATGCTTTTGCCGTCGGCATTTAAAGCGGCAGCGGTTACTTCCGCTTGGTATGCGTCTTTTTTAGAAGTATCGTACTCGGGACGAGAAGTAACGTCTTGACTTACCTGCACGTATTTTTCTGAATTTTTAGTTACCGCCGTAGCGTAATCTTCTAAATAATAAAACTCTTTGTTATTTCCGTCGGTAAGTCTGAACGCTATCGAAACGTACGCGTTATCGTCGTCTTGTAAAACGTCTTCGAAGAAAATAACCTTAGAAAGAGAATCTGCTTTTGTATATCCCGACTCGTCGTCTTCGGGTGTTTTTTCGCTATCGACGATATCTTTTCCGTAAACGCTGTAGAAAAACTGAGTAGAAACCGAAGTATCTAAAAC
>CAYTNZ010000036.1:0-7776 GCA_964439285.1 uncultured Clostridia bacterium
TATTTACGGTATAGGCTTAACTACATCTAAACAGATTCTCGCTGCTACGGGCATCAACCCCGATACGCGAGTAAAAGATTTGGACGAAAACGACGTTTCCAAATTGAGAGAATATATCGACCATAATTTGAGAGTTGAAGGCGAACTTCGCAGCGAAGTAAACCTTAACATCAAACGTCTTATGGAAATCGGCTGCTACAGAGGAATCCGTCATAGAAAAGGATTGCCTGTAAGAGGTCAAAGTTCAAAGAGAAACGCAAGAACGAGGAAAGGTCCTCGTCGTACCGTTGCTAAGAAGAAAAAATAATTGATGGAGGATAAATAAATGGCAGCACCTAAAAAGGCTACGGCAACTAGAAGACGTAAAGAACTTAAAAAAGTTGACAAAGGACAGGTTCATATCCAGTCCTCGTTCAATAACACCTTAGTTACGATTACTGATATGAACGGCAACGCAATCTCTTGGTCGAGCGCAGGCAGTCTCGGCTTTAAGGGTTCGAGAAAAGGCACTCCGTTCGCAGCGCAACAGGCTAGCGAAACGGCAGCAAAAGCGGCTAAAGAACACGGCTTAAGAAGCGTAGAAGTTTATGTAAAAGGCCCCGGCGCAGGTAGAGAATCAGCTATTCGCGCGCTCAGCGCTTGTGATTTGGAAATCACTATGATAACCGACGTTTCTCCCATCCCTCACAACGGATGCAGACCCCCAAAACGCCGCAGAGTATAATAAAGGAGAGATAAAATGGCAACTTACAGAGAAGCGAAATGTAAACTTTGCAGAAGAGAAGGCGCGGCTCTCTATTTGAAGGGCGAAAGATGCTATTCTTCTAAATGTCCTTTCGTACAGGCATCGGGCGACAAACTCCCCGGTAGCCATAAAAGAAGAAGTTCGTTTGCTCCCGGTCAACACGGTCAGAGCAGAAAGAAGGTTTCGGAGTACGGCTTGCAGCTTCGCGAAAAGCAGAAGACTAAGAGAATATACGGCGTTCAAGAAGGACAATTCAGAAAATATTACGAGATGGCAGACCGCATGAAAGGTATTACCGGTGAAAACATGCTTTCTATTTTAGAGCGCCGTCTTGACAACGTTATTTACAGAATGGGAATCGGTGCGAGCCGTTCTCAAGCAAGACAACTCGTTAACCACGCTCATTTTATGGTAAACGGAAGAACGGTTAATATTCCTTCGTATATCGTAAAAGCAGGCGACGTTATCGCTGTTAAAGAAAACAGAAAAAATACCAAATATTTCGAGCAAATCAAAACTATGAAAGTCGGCAATATGCCTAAATGGTTAGAATTTGACCCCGAAAAGTTGGAAGGAAAAATTATTGCGCTTCCCGTTAGGGATGATATCGACAGCCAGATTGCAGAGCATATGATTGTCGAGTTGTATTCTAAATAATAAGAATACGCCTTAAATTTTAGGAGGTAAAATTCCCATGATCGAAATGGATATGCCGAAAATCGAGGTGGAAGAAAACGAAGCGAAAAGCTATGCGAAAATTATCGTTGAACCCCTTGAAAAAGGCTTCGGTCTTACGATAGGCAACTGCTTGAGAAGAATACTTTTATCGTCTCTTCCCGGCGCAGCCGTTCAGGGTATCAGGTTTTTCCCCGATGGTATGGTTAAACACGAGTTTTCGTCGATAGCCGGTATCAAAGAGGACGTTACCGAAATTATCCTTAACTTAAAAACGCTTGCTATTAAAACGGCGACGGTTGACAAAGATTTCGTAAAAGTTTTACACGTTTGTAAAGAAGGTCCTTGCGTTATCACAGGCGCCGATATCGAGCAAGATGCCGAAGTTGAAATTATCAACAAAGACCAGTATATCTGCACGGTAGACGAGGGTTCGAAACTTGATATGGAAGTAACCGTAGGCAGAGGCAGAGGTTACAGGGGCGCAGGCTCTAACAAAAATCAAGTTATCGGCTATATTCCCGTTGATTCAATCTTCACCCCCGTCAAAAAAGTTAATTACAATGTCGAAAGCACTCGCGTAGGACAGAGTATTGACTACGATAAGTTGGTTATGGAAGTATGGACGAACGGCGCTTTCTCCGCTAAAGAAATCGTATCGCTCGCTGCTAAAATTATGCAGGACCACATCAGTTTGTTCGTAAATCTTAGCGATTCTATAAAAGGTATCGATATTCTCGTTAAAAACGAAGACGACAAACAGCAACAAGTTCTTGCAATGGCGATAGAGGATATGGATTTATCCGTACGTTCTTATAACTGCTTAAAGAGAGCAAACATTCATACAGTAGAAGATTTAACCAAAAAGACCGAGGAAGAAATGTTAAAGGTAAGAAACCTTGGAAGAAAATCCTTGGACGAAGTAATTCTGAAATTAGAATCCTACGGTCTTTCATTAGAAAAAAAGGAGGATTAAGTTATGCCGGGAAAATTGGGCAGAACTACCGAGCAGAGAATGGCAATCTTGAGAAACCAGGCTTCAAGCCTTCTCTGGTATGGTAAAATCGAAACGACAAAAGCTCGCGCTAAAGAACTTCGTTCTTACGTAGAGAAAATTATTACCGCAGCGATAAATACTTACGACGACGTAATCGAAACAAAGACTACCAAAGTCGTTAAAGAAACCAAAGGCAAAAAAACTACCGAGAAAGAAGTTGAAGTAACCGTTGTTAAAGACGGGGCTAAGAAACTTGCCGCTCGTCGTAGAATTATGGCTAAATTGTACGATTTACAGGAGATTAAAGGTTTTAACGAGAGCAAATCCGCTTATAAAGCGAGAACGGCTGACGTTGCTCATCCGCTTATCGAAAAACTCTTTAACGAAATCGCTCCTAAATACGCACAACGCAACGACGAGAAAAATTGCGCCGGCGGTTATACCCGTATCATCAGTTTGGCTGAAAGACGCGGCGATGCTGCCGAAGTTGTAATAATCGAACTCGTTTAATAGCGATTTTGTTTTATTGCTATAACGCGATAATAAATTAAAGTTAAAAAGACTTATCGTATAAGATAAGTCTTTTTTTACGTCAAAAAAATATCGCGGCGTTTCGCCGCGATATTATAAAATTCGTCTGTTTTCGCGTTGCAGCGATAGTAGGCTATAAATTATTTTATCGTAAAAACGAATGAGAACGTGAATTTGTCAAAAAGTATCTGTTATTGCGAAGTGTAAGTAAAATGCCGATAATCGTAATGACGTTAAAGTATTTCACGCTACAAATTAAAGAAAAACACAAAAAAATTTTTAAATGAGATTTATTATTTCGTCAATTCTTTTATTGCGCGTTTATAAAGTTTTAAAAGGAATAATATATGCGAAACGGAAATATATTCGTCGGCTTGATGAATCGTAGACATTTCGGATAAAAGTTGCGGACCGAATCCTGCGCCGCATTCGAGTGCGCGTGCGTAAGTTCCTCCGCCGATTGCTATCGGTTCGGCTTTTTCTCCCGTTTCTTCGTTATATACTTTTAAAAGCGTCGTAATTAAAAAATCGTTTTTATCGTTATATAAGGCGGATTGCGTTGCAACGACTTCGTAATCGATATTAGTTGCGTCGAGCGCGGACAAAATAGTTGCAAACGGCAACGTTGCAGGGTAGCGTATATCTATCCATACGTTTAAAACACCGTTTTCGAATTTTGCTATATTAGGAGAAAAGGTAAGTTTTCCCGTTTCGTCTTCGAATTTTTTAAATCCGAATTTATCGTTAAACAGTACGTCGTAAGCGTCTTTAACGCATTTGTTTTGCGTCGCAAAATAAGCGAGTAAATTATTTAGCGCGTTAACGCCTTTTTCGGGGGTAGAACCATGAGCGGAAATTCCGTAAGACGCTAATCCGTTATCCGTTTTGGCGAGTTTAAACGCCTTAAAATCGCTCGTAACGTCGCACTCGACGAACGCTTCGGCGCAAACCATATTTCTCGCTGTACCGCCGTATAACGCGCTAAAAGGCGCGTTGTGAATCGGGAATTTCATTTTAATTCCTAAAATTCCTTTTTCGGCGTAAATTACGGGGAAATCGGCGTCGGGCGTAAAGCCGTATTTAGGCATAACGGCATTTTGTTTATAATGTTCAATGCAGCCCCAACCGCTCTCTTCGTTACAGCCTACGATAAGTTTTATGCGTTTGTTAGGCGTAAAATTCGCGTCTTTAAGGGCTTTTAAAGCGTAAAGACAAATAATTGCAGGACCTTTGTCGTCCATAGCGCCGCGACCGAAAATTTTTCCGTCTACCATTTCCGCGCCGAACGGTTCGTGCGTCCACCCGTTGCCTGCCGGCACTACGTCGAGATGAGCAAGAATTGCAAAATCTTCGCCGTTGCCGAAGATAACTTCGCCTACGTAATTATCGTAATTTTTCGTTTCGAATCCTAAATCGTTCGCAAGATTTAAAAACGCGCGCAATGCGTCGTATGTGCCTTTTCCGAAAGGCATATCTTTTTCGGCAGGCTGATTTGAACTGTCTATTTTTAAAAGATTGCGAATAGATGCGATGGTTTCGTTTAAATATTTTTCCATATGGTTGCCTTATTGCTTATTTTACAAAAAATTTTTAATTTAGCGTTAAAATAATTATACACTTTTTTTAAAATATGGTAAAATGATATTAGCACGAATAAATAAAAAAAGTTTGAGAAATTTATGAACGAAAAAACAAAAGATAAGGGCCACAACATACACGCGGGGCATAGACAGCGTATAGGCAGTAAGTTAGACGTTGCGCCGGGTATATTATCGGATCATGAACTTTTAGAAATTTTTCTTTTTGAGTGTTTGCCGCGAGTAGATACTAATCCTATTGCACATAGGTTACTCGATACGTTCGGTAGTTTCAGCGGCGTTTTAAACGCGTCGGTAAAAGAGTTGTGCCTTGTAGACGGTATAGGAATTTCGACGGCAAGACATATAGTCGTTTCGGGCGAAATGTTAAGGCGCGCGATGTCGGCGCAAGAAAAAACAATAAGAATAAACAGTTACGAAAATATTAAACCTATAATAGAAGAGCGTTTTAAAGATTTGCAACGTGAAAAATTCGAAATATTTTGCGTCGATAAAAACAAACGCTTGATGTCTATACAATCGGTATCCGATTATCATTTCGGAAAAGTAAGCGTACCGCCGAAAGTATACGCCGATATTTTAACCATAACGAAACCTTACGGTATATTTTTAGTGCATAACCATCCGAGCGGCGACGCTACGCCTTCAAAGGCGGACGACGAGGCGCTTTCGATGTTTATGATGCTCGCTAATTTTTACGGCGTTCAAATACTCGATTGCTTAATTTATGCCGACAATACGGTTTTCAGTTATAAAAATTCAGGCGATTTAGAAAAATTTAAAAAATATTTAAAAGGATAAAAATAATGAAAAGAGTAAGAACAAGATTCGCCCCGTCACCTACGGGCTATATGCATATCGGCAATTTGCGCACGGCGCTTTACGGTTATCTTTACGCTAAGCGCGAAGGCGGAGATTTTATTTTGCGTCTTGAAGACACCGACAGTAAACGTTACGTAGACGGCGCGGTGCAAATTATTTACGACACTTTAAAAGACGCCGGAATTTTTTACGACGAAGGTCCGGATATCGGCGGAAATTACGGTCCGTATATTCAAAGCGAACGCAAAAATTTATATAAAGAATACGCCGAAAAACTCGTCGAACTCGGCGGTGCGTATTATTGTTTTTGCGACAAAGAGCGTATCGATTCGTTAAAAGACGAAAACGGCGTCGGAAGATACGATAAACATTGTTTAAAACTTTCGAAAGAAGAAATTAAAGCAAAAATAGATGCCGGCGAGCCTTACGTTATCCGCCAAAATATTCCCTTAGAAGGCAGCGGCACGTATACCGATTTGGTTTACGGAGAAGTTACCGTAGATTATAAAGACATCGAAGACGGTATTTTGTTAAAGAGCGACGGTATGCCCACCTACAACTTCGCAAACGTTGTAGACGACCATCTTATGGGTATTACTCACGTTATAAGAGGCAGCGAATATCTTTCGTCTACCCCCAAATACAATCTTATGTACGACGCGTTCGGCTGGGAACGCCCCGAATATATCCATTTGCCGCCTATTATGAAAAACAGCCACGAAAAGTTGTCTAAACGTAACGGCGACGCGAGTTATCAAGATCTTGTCGCAAAAGGATATATAAAAGAAGCGATAATCAACTATATCGCATTGCTTGGTTGGAGCCCTAAAACCAACGACGAAAAAATGAGTTTAAAACAACTCGAAGAGAATTTTTCTCTTTCGGGTATAAACAAATCGCCTTCTATTTTCGACGAGCCTAAATTAAGATGGCTTTCGGGCGAGTACGTAAAGGCTATGACCGACGAAGAATTTTTTGCGTTAGCCGAACCGTTTTTGAAAGAATCGAAAGTTTACGGTAAGTACGATATAACCAAAATCGCGCATATCTTAAAAACGAGAGTAGAGGTTTTGAGCGATATTCCGTCTAAAATAGACTTTTTAGAAGAATATTGCGAATTCGACCACGCGCTCTATTTCAACAAAAAAATGAAATCGGACGAAAACGTTGCTCGTACGGTATTGCCGTTGGCGGTGCAAACGTTGTCTTCGCTCGAAAAATTCGAAAATTCCGAAATTTACGCCGCGCTTTGCGAATTGGCGCAAAGTAATGGTATGAAAAACGGACAAGTGCTATGGTGCGTACGCGTAGCGTTAACCGCTCGCGAAAATACCCCCGGTGGTGCGAGCGAAATGGCAGAACTTTTAGGTAAAGAACGTTCTATAGAGCGCCTTAACGCCGCAATCGGTTTTTTGAAATAAAATGAAATTGAATTTGTTAAAAATCGATAAAGGCGTAATTCGTATTTTAAAAATAATAATACTCGTCTTAATGGCGGCAATGTGTGTTACCTTGTCTTTCACCACGATTGACGGCGGAATGTTTGTTCCTACGCTTGCCGTGGCGTTGATACTCGTTGCCGTTATGGCTGTTCAAATATTGGCTGTAGACGATTTTTATAAAAAAATACCCTTTTATGTTATCGATTCGGTACTTTTGGTTCTTTTAACAATGTTTACCACTTTGTTAGAGTTTCCTATATTATCGTCGTCGTATATTTATTTGGCGTATATTTTAGTGCTATCCGAATTTTATCTTTCGAGCAATTCTCTTAAAGATAATCTTATTATGTTTTCGGTGTTGTTCGTTGTCTATGCGGTAGAATATTTCGTAATAGCGTTCGTAAGCCATACTATAGAAATCGCGTTTATGTTATCGTCGCGATATTTTACCGACGTTATAGTGCTTGTAATGCACTTTGTAATATTTTCGTTTGCGATGACCGTTTATCGCAAAAATCGACAGATAGAAAAAACGCTCGTAGAATTGCAAGAAAGTAAAGACGAACTTTTAAGGGCTTACGATAAACTCGAAGAGGCTACGCTTTTAGAAGAACGCAACAGAATAGCCAAAGAAATTCACGATACGGCAGGTCATTCGTTAACTACTGTTATAATGCAAACCGAGGCGGCTAAACTTATCGTGGATAAAGACGTAGAACAGGCGAAAAAATGCATTATTTCGGCTAATATTCAGGCGAAAACGTGTTTAGAAGAATTGAGAGCGGGCATACATCTTTTATCGGGGAGACGCGAAAACGTAACCTTTAAAGAGTATCTCGAAACTATAATTGCGGAGTCGGCAGAAGGAACGGGTATAAATATAAGAAGTAAAATCGACGATATTTCGCTTATAGACGATGCCGAACGTTTTGTTTGCAATTTGCTACGAGAAGGTATTTCGAACAG
>CAYTNZ010000037.1:0-7639 GCA_964439285.1 uncultured Clostridia bacterium
TTAAAGGAAATAATATGCGTAATAAAAAAGTCAAAGAAGAAAATACCGAAGAAAAAAGATTTAAAATATTCGGCGTCGAATTTGTTTATCTATGTTTGCTCGGAATAATTTTTGCCTTTTTCGGTTGGGTAATCGAAAATATTTTCAGACTTGCGTCGGCAGGGATAATCGATTCGAGATATCATATTTTACCGTTTATATCTCCGTACGGGTTAATCGTATTCGCGGTGCATTTATGTTTTAAAAGCCTCGACGATTTATCTTTTTTCGGTAAAAAAATTTTTAAAAAAGAAGATAAAAAAAGTAAAATACTTTCTAACTTAACCGTGTGGTTTGTCTTTTGCGCGGCTGTATTTTTAAGCGAATTTGCGGTGGGTAATTTATGGGACGTACTTTTCGGCGTTAAACTTTGGAATCATACGGCGTTGGGATTTAACGTAACGCAGTATACGAGTTTGTTTTCAACGCTCGGTTTAGGCACGGGTGCGTATTTGGCTTTTAAATTCGTTTATATTCCGTTATTGAATTTTATACGCAATAAAGTTAGTTACAAAACTGCAAAGTGGATTGTATGCACGTTGGGTGTGATTATAGTTTTAGATACGCTTTTTATGATAGGACATATAATTTTTGTTCGTAAAGCGCCTATGTATTGGCGCATTAAAGTATGGTAAACGAAATACAACGTTTACGTAGTCGTTAAATATTTTTTTATAAAAAATAAGTGAATAGCAAGCCGCCGCGTTTTAAGTTTTAAAGCGCGGCGGCTTTTTGTCGTTAAAACTAATGCAAAAATTGTTTGCGTTAGTTGTTTTTTTGTTCAAATTGATTTTTTTTGAATATTTAAAAGATTTACTTCTCACAATAACAATAAGGTTAAAGCGAACGAATATATTGTTTTAATTAAAAAACGATTGTTTTTTGTCGCTTATTAAATAAGGAGTAAATAATATGAAAAAATATAAACGGCTTGTTTTTATCGTGGCGGTTGTGCTTGGGGTAAGCGCGCTGTTCACGTTTTCTTCTTGCGATAAAAAATCCGAGATTTATACGGTAACTTATTACGATTCGGACGCAACTACCGTACTCAAAAAAGAAAAAATCAAAAAGGGCGAAAACGCGGAAAATTGGACGCCCGAAAAGAAAGATATGACCTTTCTCGGCTGGTTTGCTACACCCGCTTTAAAACGAGAGTTTTCTTTCGAAGAAAAAATAGTTGCCGATACATCTTTGTTTGCAAGTTGGAAATCGTCGGTTTTTAAAAAAGACGAAAGAGAATGGCTTATAGCAGGTCAATCGTCGTACAAGGGGTCGCTTTTAAATTCGAGCGATTGGGGCAGAATAAAAGGCGAAGAACGCGAAAAATTTACTTTTAAACGTACCGACGAGAATAAAAACGAGTTTACTTTAACTCTCGATATGTACGTGGGAGACCAATTCCAAATTGCCGACGTCGATGCCGACAATTCTTATGCTTGGACTTTTCAGCGCGGATACGGTTATCTTAAAAGTAAAGACGTAGACGATTTTATCAAAAGCGCGGGCAATATTTATTCCGAAGATTTAACTAAAGCGAATATCGAAATTATAAAAGACGGCAACTATACTTTAACGCTTATAACCGACGTTGACAATCCTTCGCTCGACGAGTTGAATATAAAACGCAACGGCGAGCCTGGAACGATTTTGCAAAAGACGTATGCACCGAGTATCGCAGGTTCAGTTACGGGCGGAAACGCTATTGCCGATAAAAAGGATTTCGGCGATTTCGGGTTTAACGAAACGGTTAAAGACAGTAAAATTTACGAACTTACCATAAGTTTAAATAAAGGCGATTTTTTCGCGGTATTGCTTTACGAAAATTCTTGGGACGACGTTTTGCGTACTTCTTCAATCGAGGCGGGCGAAAGCGACGCTTGTTACGATACCGAAAACAAGAGCAATATAACGATGTTGCAGTCGGCAAAATATAAAATCACCCTTCGGCTCAACGAAGCGCAAGGCGTTATAGTCATTAAAAACGTAGGAACGTTCGAGCGTTCTAAAGGCGATAACGAAATAAAATTTACAGACGGTAAAGAAACCGTGTTCGTAAGACAAGGCGCTCGCGTTCCTAATCCGAAAGAGCCAGAAGGGCAAACGGGCAAAATATTCGTAGGGTGGTATACCGACCTTAAAAACAACGTGCCTATGAATTTTAACGCACCTTTCGATAAAACAGGGCAAATTATTACGTGCGAACCTAAGTTTTTATCTTCTTCTGATAAAGACACTCGTACCGTTTATATTAAAGGCGATTTAAGCGGTTGGGCGGATAAAGAAGAATATAAAATGAATAGCGACGGCGTACACACCTATACCTTTGATTTAAGCGTTGAAAATACCGTTCAGTTTATGTTTACTTTTTACGAAGGTACAAACGATACCGGCGTTACGGCAAACGGCGTGTGGGTAGATTATAACAATACCGCAGCCGAAGTTTCGGGGCTTGCGAATATTACGATTTCTTCCGGCGGCACGTACAGAATAACTTTAGATTCGTTCCACAAAAAAGTAACTATAGTAAAATTGTAACGATAAAATAAAAGATTACAAATAAAAAACAGGGGCGGCTTAAAAACGCCGCCTGAAATAATTCAAGTAAAAATAAAAACGGAGAATTTTATGCTCGAAGAAGCGATTTTTCATAAACCCGAAACAGAATACTGTTATGCAAAAAACGAAAATACCGTCGCTTTAAGATTGCGCGTGGCAAAGCAAGATATGCCGCAAATATCGGTGATTTACGGTTGTAAGTACGATTTTTTCAAAAACAGAAAAATCGCTGAAATGCAACTGAAATTCACGGATAAGTTGTTTAATTACTACGCCGTAAATTTAACTCTTTCTGACGTGAGATTGGTTTACGTTTTCGAAATAAACGAAAACGGCAATATTTATTATTTTTCGGAAGACGGATTAACCGATTGTTACGATTTTAATTTTAATCATTATAACGCTTTTCAGTTTGCTTATATAAACGCAGCCGATATTCATAAGAGTGTAGAGTGGGTTAAAAGCGCGCGCTTTTATCAAATTTTTGTAGACAGGTTCGAGCGCGGAAATTTTTTAAAAGACGGCGGATATATAAATATCGATTGGGGAGAAATTCCTTCTTTCGACAGTTATGCCGGCGGCGATTTATTAGGCATTGCTCATAGGCTCGACTATCTTATAAATTTAGGTATCAACGCTCTTTATTTAACGCCCGTGTTTAAAGCCGAAAGCAATCATAAGTACGATATACAAGATTATTATTCGATTGACGAAACGTTCGGCGGCGAAAAAGATTTTGCTTATCTTATAAATAAAGCGCATTCTAACGGCGTAAAAATAGTGCTCGACGGCGTATTCAATCACGTAAGTTGCAATTGCTTTCAATTTAAAGACGCGGTAACAAACGGCAAAAAATCGCCGTATTTCGATTGGTTCATAATTAAAGGCGATACCGTCGATACTAAAAATATAAATTACGAGTGCTTTTCTTCGCTCGGATATATGCCTAAATGGAATACTTCGAACCCCGAAACGCAAAAATATCTTATAGACGTAGGGTTGTATTGGATAAAAAAGTACGATGTCGACGGTTGGCGTTTAGACGTTTCGGACGAAGTTTCGCACGAGTTTTGGAAAAAATTCAGGCGTGCCGTTAAAAATGTAAAACCAGATTGCGTTATAATCGGCGAAAATTGGCACGACGCTAATTCGTATTTGCGCGGCGACGAGTACGATTCTATAATGAATTACGCTTTTACTAAGGCGTGCCTTGATTTTTTTGCTTTTCAAACAACTTCGGTAGAAGATTTTGCTCAAAAACTCAATTCGCTTTTAATGCGCAATACCGATACGGTTAACGGTATGATGCTAAATCTTTTAGACAGTCACGATACGCATCGTTTTATTACTCGAACTAACGGAAATATCGACGCGTTTTCGGGCGCGTTGGCGGTATTGTACTTTTATTGCGGCGCACCGTGCATATATTACGGTAGCGAAATCGCGCTCGAAGGCGGTTACGACCCCGATTGCAGACGCACTATGGATTGGAATAACGCAGAAAAAAACACGTTTGCAAAAAACGTAATATGTTTTTTGGCGCATTTAAAAAAAGAACGTGTCGAACTTTCGTCTGACGAAATAAGAATATACGCAAAAGACGGCGTTTTAGTTATAGAAAGGGGCAAAAATTGTAGTTTTTTACGCCTTTGCGTAAACGGAAACAACGAAAAAATCGCCGTAGGCGAAAATATATGCAATAGCGTGCAATTAAGCGAAAATAACGGCGATTTTAAATTTTGCTTCGATTCTTGCGCGCCTATATACGTTGAAAAATTCGGGTTTTGGATAGAATGCGTAAAAAAAGAAGGAAAAATATATGAGTAAAACTTTAATCGCGGTGCTTTCTCATTTTTTTATAATAACGCTTATCGTCGTGATTTTCGGCTCTATTAGCCTTAATAAGAGCGAACTTGAAGGCATAGAAAAATTTACGGGCGAATTGGAACGCGGCGTTACGTTGCACGTTCTCGAAAACGATACGGCTAAAGAAACGGGGTATTTCGATGCCTTGCTTTCCGCTTTCAATAAAAAGTATTTAGAATACGGCATTAAAGCGGTAGACGCGAATATGGACCAATATACCGATTTAGAAAAAGACGGACCTTACGGTTACGGACCTGACGTTTTGTATCAGGCTAACGACGCGTTGATGAAATATACCGACGGTAAACATATTCAGCCGCTACCGATAGAAAATTTGGAGTGTTACGATAAGGTGGGAAAAAGGGCTTGGGATTCGTATACCGCAAGTTACGGTAACGAAAATTTCGTTTTCGGCGTGCCGGTGAATATTCAAGGTCCGCTATTGTATTACAGAAAAGATATGCTGCCTTTAAATTGGAAAACGGAATGGGATAAAAACGATAACGACGTTCCCGATATGATTGAAAATTGGGCGGATATGTACGCCTATTCGTTAAAAGTAAAAAGCGAGAGCGGCGGAAAAAAATTCGGATATATGAAATCGCTTTTCGACCCGTATTTTTCGAGCGGATATTTGTTTTCGTACGGCGGTTATATTTTCGGCGACGACGGCAAAAACACTAAAGATATAGGATTTTCTGCAAACGAAGCGTATAAGGGCGCGTCCGTTTTAAGACAACTTTCAACCGTGATGAGCGAAGACTGTATAGACGATACGATAACCGTAAACGCTTACGGTATGATAGCGAACGGCACGTATTTTGCCACTATGACCACGCCAGACGTATACGCGTTGTTCATAAAAGAACTTACTAACGAATACGTAAAAAAAGACGGACTTTCGCGTAGAGACGCCGAAGAAAAAGCAAAAGAAAATCTTGTCGTTGCTGATATTCCTAAACTTCCCGAAAGCGGAGACTTAAACGATAGAACGGGAAAAAGCATACCGTGTATAATGATGGGCGGAATTAACGGCTACGCGATAAGTTCTTATACCAAATCGCCCAACGCCGCGCTTGCGTTTATCGATTTTGCAACGAGTTACGAAATGATTTTAAAAAGGAACGAACTTTTAGGCATAGCCCCTGCAAGAGAGGACGTTGCCGAAAATGTAGGCGGACTTTCCGAAACTATTAATTTAAATCTTGCGGAAGGCAAAATTTCGGTAATGCCGAGCGTGAGAGCGGTGGCGCAAATTTGGACGCCCGCTCAAACTTTGTTTTCGGATTTGGCAAAAGATTCGTTTCGCCCGTTAAAAGAACAAAAATATTTAAGTTCTGACGATTTTAAAAACGCACTGAAAAAGGTAGACGAACAAATATACGCCGCTATTCATACGCTTGCATAAAGGAGAAAAATATGGCTTTAGACAATATTAAAAAAGATTTTTATACGAACATTAAAACTTTTTTAGAAATTTTAAAACACGGCGATAAAAAAGTTGCTGCGTCTTTTTGCTTTATGGGAATAGGACAAATTTTGTACGGACAGTGGGTAAAGGGAATATCGTATATTTTAGCGCAAATGGGTTTTATCGTATATTTCGTTTTAAGAGGGGCGGCTGATTTATTCGGCTTTTTTACTCTCGGACAAATTACCGCAAATCCGTGGCTTGACGTAAAAGGCGATAATTCTACCGTTATGCTGATTATGGGCGTGCTCGCTTTTATAATAGTAATTATTTACTTTTTATTGTATAAATCTAACGTAAAAGACGTATACGCCACTCAAAAACGCGTTTTAAGCGGTAAAAAGCCTAAAACTTTTAAAGAAGAATTTTTAGAATTGTTCGATAAAAAATTTTATCGTACCGCGTTGTTTTTTCCTGTTTTAGGCGTATGCGTATTCAACGTGTTGCCTATCGTGTTTATGATTTTGGTGGCTTTTACCGATTACGGCGGCAACGTAGTGCCGCCCGCGCTTGTGGATTGGATAGGATTTGGCAATTTTAAAAAGATTTTAACTTTGTCGCAATTTGCGCCTACTTTTTTTAAAATTTTATCGTGGAACGTTATTTGGGCGGTGCTCTCTACGTTTATAAATTATTTCGGCGGTCTTTTTCTTGCGCTTTTACTAAATAAAAAGTGCGTAAAGGGCAAAATATTTTGGCGCGCGTTTCCGATACTTGCTTACGCAATTCCCGGTTTTATTACGCTAATCGCGTTTAAGTTTATGTTTTCGTACGGCGGACCGATAAACTTTTATATAACGCGAGCGGGTAAAACCGCTATCGGCTTTTTAGACCTCGACGCAAAATATAGGGCAAGGGGAATAGGTCTTGCGATAAACGCTTGGATAAGCGTACCTTCTGCTATGCTTTTATCTTCGGGAATACTCGCAAACGCCAATGCCGAACAATACGAGGCGGCTAAAATAGACGGGGCAAACATTGTTCAGCAGTTTTGGTTTTTAACTTTGCCTTTCGTATTGTTTGCAACGACGCCCGTGTTAATTTCGCAATTTATAGGAAATTTTAACAATTTCGGCATTTTTTATTTTTTACGCGGCGGACTTTATATCGACGGGTATTTTTTGGCGAGCGATACCGACCTTTTAATAAATTGGTTGTATAATCTTTCAATCGACAACAACTATTATTCGATAGGCGCGGCTATAAGTTTAATAATATTTATCATCACGTCTATAATTTCGCTTATCGTATACGTGTTTTCGCCCTCTTACAAGCAGGAGGAAACGTACAGATGAAAAAAGTAAAATTTTTAAAAATAGCCGATGCGGCGTTCGCTTACGCAATTCTTATTATCGTCGCGTTTATATTTTTCTTTCCTTGTTTATGGCTGATACTCGCGTCTTTTTCCGAATCGGGTTCTATTTATTCTTTTCAAGGTTTTTTTCCTTCGGCGTTCAGTTTTAAAAGTTTTGTAACGCTTTTTACGGATACGGCTATGTACGATTATCCGAATTGGTTTAAAAACACCTTGTTTATAGCGAGTATGAGTTGCGTTTTAGGCACGTTTTTAACTATTTTAACGGCGTATTGTATGTCGCGTTTTAAATTTAAAAGTCGTAAAACGCTTATGAAGGTTACGCTCGTTTTAGGAATGTTTCCGTCGTTTATGGGTATGACCGCGGTTTATCTTTTAATGACTCAATTAAA
>CAYTNZ010000038.1:0-7631 GCA_964439285.1 uncultured Clostridia bacterium
TTTTTCGGCGGTATACGCTTTCGAAACGCGTATTCCCGAAACCGACGACTCGATACTCGCGTTAATCTCAGCGATTTTTTCTCTGCTCTTTTCAAACGCGGCAAGCATTTTTTTACGCATTTTAACGGCAAAAATTATCATAATAGGCACGAAAACAATTACTATAAGCGCAAGCCATAAATTTATAAACGCAAGCATAAAAACCGCGCCTATTATGCTTATTGCCGACATTAACGTATCTTCGGGACCATGATGACAAAGTTCCGACGCTTCGAACAAATCGTTGACTATTCGCGACATTATAGAGCCCGTTTTATTTTCGTCGAAATACGAAAAAGGCAAGGTTTCGATATGGCGAAATAACTTTTCGCGCATATCCGCCTGAATGCGCACCCCGAGCACGTGCCCGTAATACCCTACGATATAGTTTAGTACGGCTTTTAAAATATAAACCGCCAATAAAACGCCGCCCCACACGAATATCAGCGTTAAAAGTTTGTTAGGAACGAAATCGTTGATTATTACGCGCGTTATAAACGGATAAAAAAGATTGCAAAGAGCGATTAAAAACGAACTGATTAAATCTACGAAAAAGAGTTTTTTATGCGGTTTAAAATAAGAGAAGAATTTTTTTAACATAACTTTACCTAAAAATTTTTTAGGGGATGTCAAACACCCCCTAAAACAATTTACTTTTCTTCGCCTTTGCTTAATTTATACAATTTAACCGAATTATCGATGGTTTTCTCTTTTGCCGAAGCGCCGTATTTATCTACGTCTACAACGTTTTTCGGTCCGTGATTCAAACACAGAGCGCCGTTTAAACAACCGCCGTCGCAAGCCATACCCTCGAAAAAGTTTTCGGCTGCTTTACCCATTTTAAGTTTTAAAAGATTTGCCCTGCACTCATCTATGCCGTTCATCGCTATGGGTTTAACGCCTTCTATTCCTTTGCTTTTGGCAACGTCGGCAACGCCTTGGGTTATGCCGCCGCTCTTTGCGAAAATTCTGCCGTAGAAAGACGCGTTATCGAGCGACGTTTCTTCTAACGCTCCTACTTCGATATCGCGCGCGTCTAAAAACGCTTGCAATTCTTCGAACGAAAGAACGCTGTCGATAGCGCCTTGCGTTTTTTCTTGTTTGTATTCGAGTTTTTTACTTGCGCAAGGTCCTATAAACACGACTTTTGCCGTAGGGTCGGTGCGTTTTATAAGCATAGCCGTTTCTACCATAGGCGATACCGAACTCGACACGTATTTTGCAAGGTCGGGGAAATTCTTTTCGACGAACTTTACGAAAGAAGGACAACAAGAGGTTGTTAAAATTCCCTTTTCCTGCCATTCGTGAACTTCGTGATGCAAAGTTATGTCTGCGCCGAGAGCCGCTTCTACTACATGATTAAAGCCGAGCTTTAATATTCCCGTTACGACCTGCTCGATTTTAGCGTATTTAAACTGACTTACTATAGACGGAGCAATAACCGCATATACGTTGTACTTAGTATTGTTTTCAGATTTTTTAAGAATATCGATAACTTCCATAACCAACGATTTATCGACTATCGCGCCGAACGGGCATTGATATACGCACGCGCCGCAAGAAATACATTTATCGTTATCTATTTTAGCCTTTTTGTTTTCGTCTACCGATATAGCCTTAACCTTACAAGAAGTTACGCAAGGACGTTTTTGTGCGATTATCGCGTTATACGGGCAAGCCTGCATACAACGTCCGCACTCTATGCATTTACTTTTGTCTATAACCGCTTTTCTGTCTATAATTTGAATAGCGTCGCGCGGGCACGCTTCTTTACAACGGTGTACTATACAGCCCCTGCACGAAGGCGTTACGAAAATACCGCCTATAGGGCACTCGTCGCAAGCGATGTCGATAACTTCGACAACGTTAGGATTGTTTTTATCACCGCCGAGCGCCATTTTTATGCGTTCTTGAACGATTGCACGTTCTTTATAAATACAGCATCTTAATTCGGCTTTCGGTCCCGGCGAAATTTCTTTCGGGATATCCATATATATGTTATCGTAAATATGTTCGTACTCGTTTTTGATAATCGCTTTTAGTACGAGATATTTAAGTTTTTGTACGCTTGTATCGAATATACGCATTTTTTTACATCTCCTTCAATTTCTTCTAACTATAAAAAATTTTTTACCGAATATTTATTAAAATTACGAAAAGTATTCGCGCCACAACGAAAATACTTTCATAACTTGACTTTTAATCGTAATCGACCACGACTTTTTTTCCCATTTTTTTAAGGTTCGACGCGAGCGATTCTACGAGTTTTAATTTCATCGTAATATCGATAGGCAAACCTTGATGTGCCGCGTTTATGCTTTGCCCCACGAAAAAATGTACGCTCGTGGCTTCTTCGAACAAAACGTTGGCAAGCAACGACGCTCCGTCTTTTTTATCAAAAGTTTTAGGCGTTAAATCGCTTACGGATATATACTTTTCGGAAAGTTCTAAAAGTCTTCTGAGTGTTAAAACGCCTTCGGTGGTTAAATCTATACCGTCGATAAACCCTATCGGAGGCACGTCTCTATCGGGAAAATCGAAACTCGCGACAACTTGCGTGTTTAAATGGCGCGCCACTATCTGCGAACTCGTACCGCCGCAAACGACTTTTTTGCCTTCGCCTTCTAAAAATCTCGAAATGTAAAAATCGTCTTTTTCTTTATCGACGGGCGGTCCTACCATAATATCGACGTTTAAAGTTTCTCTTATTTTTACCGCGGCAACGGTGGTATCGTCGCCGGGCTTGCTTAAATACAAATCGTTGCACACGCCGGCAAGCAAGCAGGCTATCGCGCGCGCGCTCATATTCTCTTTTACGTTATCGTTTAAAAATTCTATAACTTCGGGGCGTTGCCAACCCAAGTTCATCGTCATGCCGATACCGGCGTGGATAACGCCGTCGCTCATAACGACGATTACGTCGTTTTTTTCGAGTTTTAAAGGGCTTTTGTATACCGTTTTGCCAAGTATTTCCATCTTTTCTCTCGGCAAATCTTCGCACTTTAAATTTCGTATTAAAATAGCTTGCGGATTATCGAACTCGAACAAATACCCTTCGCCTTCGCCGTTTACGTGAATGACCGAAAAAGTAGAATAAGCCACGCCGCGCACTTTACATACGGGCAAAGATTGCAATATGGTTTCGACGCAGTCTTCTATCGCAATGTTATTGCTCACCATCGTGCACAAAATTTTAGACGTTAGCGTAGAAAGTATATTCGCTTTAACGCCGCTACCCATACCGTCGGCTAAAACGAGCGTGGTATAATCGCCGCACACCGCGTATTCTACTTTATCTCCGCAAAGTTCTTCGTTATTTTTATTAAGCGACGTGTAGCCCGTTTCAAGACACAGAGCCATTATTCGTCCTCCGAGTTATCGAGCATTGTTTCTTTGAGTTTTAACAACGCAACCTTTGTTTCCGCCGTGGTTTCGCCCAAAAGCGAGGCTATTTCTTGCGCTACGCGCATTTGCTTTTTGATAACTTCGTCGGTTGTCGAAAGCGTTTCGAGTTTGAGTTTGTCTATACGTTTGGCAGAATTGGTTTCGTAGGTTATATCTTTCATAACCGCGTACGTACCTTGTTTATCTTTTAAAACTATTATAGTAAGTTCTATATACGATTCGGTTTTTTCGAGAAATACCTTTTTGTTATATATGTTTTTATTATCGTGAATGGCAAGAACGAAATCGGTGGGATTAAAATAATTAAAAATTCCGTTGCCTTTTATGTCGTGCTCTTTAATTCCCAAAAGTTCTTTGGCTTTGGCGTTTATTTGCACCACGTTTAAATCGTAATCTAAAAGCAAAATGCCGTTAGGGCTTGTTTGTATAATTTCGTACGACATACTTTCGGCGCGCTCGCGCATAAACGGAATGCACATTTCGATATTCGCAAACCCGTTGGCAACCGCCCACGCCTTTTCGCGACAGGTTTCGTAGCCGCACGCTCCGCAATTAAGCATATCTTCGGGTTTGGTTTTACCCGTCTTTTCTAAAATTTCTGAAATTTGGCGTTCGGTAGGAATAAAATCTTCCGTCTTTTTGCGTACGTGCAAATGCGTAAAATCTATATCGGAAGGCACAAATTCGCAAGAAGTATGCAAATTTATATCTCTTTGAGCGTACTGTCTTATATCGGCGTTAGCCTTTATAGAACCCGCTTTTAAGCCCAACGAGCAAGGTCCGTTTACGCAAGCGGACTCGCAAGAATTCATTTCGATAAACATACCCGAAAGGCTTTCTATGTTCTTTAAAACTTCGGCACATTGTTTAACGCCGTCTACGGCAACGAATTCGTAACCGTCTACGTAACCGTTGAAAGATTTTATTACGCCCCTGCTTATAGGATAAAATTTAGCCCTGTTCACTCCGCCGTTTTCTTTTTGCGGAATTTTCGCTATATTTTCTAAAACGATGCCGTTATCGTTAAACATCGTAATTAAATCTTCGAAAGTTAACACCCCGTCTACGACGCCGCTTTCTTTCGCCTCTTTCTTTTTCGCGATGCAAGGACCGATAAACACTATTTTTGCATCGGGATAGCGTTTTTTAAGCATTTTCGCGTGCGCAATCATAGGCGAATCGACGGGCGCGAGATATGAAAGAGCCTGAGGATAATAAAGTTCTATCATACTGTTTACCGCAGGGCAACAAGACGTGATAAAATTTTTATATTTTCCGCTCTCTAAAAGTTTTTTATATTGATAGGTAATTTCTCTTGCACCTACCGACGTTTCTTCGGCGTCGAAAAATCCGAGTTTTTCAAGCGCCGTTTTCATTATCGAAAAATCTTGCAACTCGAAAGAGGAAACGAACGAAGGCGCGACGCTTGCGATTACCTTACCGCTTTTTAAAAGCGTTTCTACTTCGCCGCGCTCGGTATGAACGCTCTTTGCGTTTTGCGGACAAACGGTAGTACAATGTCCGCACAAAATACAACGGCTTTCGATTATTTTAGCCTGATGGTCTATAACCTGAATTGCCTTAACGGGACACTCTCGCAAGCATTTATAGCAATCTTTACATCTCGCATTTTTAAAATCGAGATATCCGAACATAATTTTTTCTCCTGCTATTCAAGGCGCGACATAACTTCGCTTACGAATAAATCTTCAGCGTTATTTTTGTTTGCGTTGTGAATAAGAACGCCGTCGGACAATACGCTTACACCGTTCATACAGTTGCCTACGCAAAAGGTTGCCTGCAACTCTACTTTATCCTCGACTTCGTACTTTTTTATAAGACGTTTAAATTCTTCGATTACGTCATACGAACCCCTTAAATGACAAGAACTGCCCACGCATACTTTAACAACCATACCGATAAATCTCCAAAAAAATTTTTGTCGGCGCAAATTTGCCCCATCATGACAAAATTATTATAAACTTTATATTGTTTTTTGTCAATCTTTTAGCCGTTTAATAAATTGCCAAAATAAAACAAATCTACGGGGCGCGACTTTTACGTCGCGCCCCGCCCTAACTTTTACCTTTTATGAAATTTTTCGTAAACTTGCATATTCGTCATACAAGTCGCATCTTTTATTCTTGAAAGACGAGCAAGAATTTTTTCGGCTCTTTCCCAAGCATTATGCAAATCGAACTCATACGTGTGTCCCCAAAGATACAACAAGCAAGCCTTTTCTTCGTTTGCAAACTTATCTATTAAATTCTCTACGCAATCGTCGAGTATATGCGCCGTAGGATTCCATATTAAATAATTTTCGGGAAAATCGAAATTATAAGTGCAATCGATAGTTCTTGCATAGCATATATCAGTGTATTTTTCGAGTAAATCGACAACCAACCTATCGTAATTCGGCGCACCGCCCGGATATGCCATACCGCGAACGTCGTAACCGATTATATCGCTAAGTCTTATACGGTCGCCCACCACCTGTTTTATAATTTCCTTTGCGGAAAGTTCTGTAAGCATAGGGTGCGTCATCGTATGCGCGGCAATTTCGAAACCGCTGTACACAGCGGGAATTTCTTCCGCTTTATTTTTATTGTGGGCTACATTTTTACCGCATCGTACGATTTCTTCGTTTAAACCGCAAAGCCCGGAATTCAAATTGAAAGTGCAAGTAAGGTTATACTTTTTTAAAAGTTCGATAAATCTTTTATCTTGCGTTACGTTATCGTCAAAACTTAATGTAAAAATCTTTTCCATAATTACAAGCCATACTCCTTCGCAAGTTCGAAAAATGCAGGAACCGCTCTTTTAATCATATCGGGCGATACGCAATACGCAATACGTACGTAACCTTTACAACCGAAATCGTCGCCCGGAACAAGCAAAAGATTATACTTTTTTGCGCGCTCGCAAAAAGCGTTCGCGTCGGGTTCGGGCGATTTTACAAAAAGATAAAACGCCCCGTCAGGCTTAACGCAGGTAAATCCGCATTTTGTCAAGCAGTCTACGAGCATATCGCGATTTTGTTTATAAACCGAAATATCCGACGTTTTTCCTTGACAACGCGCAACGAGTTTTTGAAAAATAGACGGTGCGCAAACGTAACCGAGCGCTCTGCCCGCGCCGCAAACCGCAAGATAGAATTCTTTAGCGCCGTTCATTTTAGGATTAACGTAAATATATCCTATACGCTCGCCGGGAAGCGATAACGATTTCGAATACGAATAACAAACAATCGAATTATCGTAATAATTGGTAACGTACGGCACTTTGATATCCCCGTAAACGAGTTCTCTGTACGGCTCGTCCGAAATAAGATATATATCGCGCCCGAATTTTTTCGAATATTCTTTAAGCGTTTCGCAAAGACGAATTATAGTTTTTTCGCTATACACCACGCCGCTCGGATTATTAGGCGAATTTATAATAACGGCGCGAGTTTTTTCGCAAATAGCGTTTTGCAATTTTTCAAAATCTATTTGGAAAGTATCGGCATCGCTTTCAAGCGCTATAAGTTTTGCCCCCGCCGTTTCGGAAAATACCGTATATTCGGGGAAAAAAGGCGCAAACGTTATAATTTCGTCGCCCTTTTCACACATAGCCGTAAGCGTTATCGTAAGCGACGCGGCAGCGCCTACCGTCATATAAATTAAATTCGCATCCGCGTTTTTATCGTAATTTTTCGCGATATAATCCGCGACGGCACGCCTTACCGACGCATCGCCCTGTGCCGACGTATAACCGTGCAATGTTGTTTGGTCGTCGGTATTTAAAAGTTCGAGTAACGTTTCTTTAACGCAAGCGGGCGGCTCTACACTGGGATTTCCAAGACTGAAATCGTAAACGTTTTCTGCGCCTATTTTGTTTGCGAGTACTTTACCGTATTCGAAAATTTCGCGAATTACCGAACGTTTCGAACCGAGTTTATACATTCTTTCGTTCATAAATATACCTGTAAATTTTATTCGTTATCTTGCCACGCTATAATCGCGCGTAATCAAGCGTCTATATTTTACCATAATTTACTCAACCTTTCAAGTTTATAGCACCCTTGCTTGACAAATTAACAAAAAAAAACTATAATACAAGAAATTATAAACTTGCTTGCAAGGGTTTATAATTTCGCCGTATTTCAATAAGGAATTGCAAAAACTTTCGTTTTTGCAGTAAAACTA
>CAYTNZ010000039.1:0-7552 GCA_964439285.1 uncultured Clostridia bacterium
ACAAACCCGTTCGAATTTTGCGTTTGAGCGGGTTTTTTCTTTACAAAACTTAAGTAAATTGATAAAATAGATAAGAATATTAATGTTTAGGAATATAAAATATGTCAAATCCTTTAATTGCTATTGTCGGCAGACCTAACGTCGGCAAGAGCACGCTTTTTAATAAAATAGCAGGACGAAAAATTTCGATTACCGAAAACCGCCCCGGCGTTACGCGCGACAGACTGTACGCCGATGCCGAATGGCGCGGTCGAAAATTTACCGTTGTCGATACGGGCGGTATAGAACTTAAAAGCGAAGATACTATGTGGAAAGAAATTTTACGTCAAGCCGATACCGCCATCGATACGGCGCAGGTAATTTTTCTTATGCTCGACGGAAAAGAAGAATTGACTTCTTCCGATTACGACGTGGCACAAAAACTTCGCCGCAGTAAAAAACCGGTGATTCTCGTTATAAATAAAGTGGATAACTATTCGCCCGATAAATTGGTGGAATACTATGCTTTGGGACTCGGCGAGCCGTTTGCGATATCCGCTGAACATTCGCAAGGCATAGGCGATTTGCTCGACGAAGCATTGCAATATTTCGGCGAAGGCGAAGAAGAAATAGACGACAGTTTAAAAATTGCCGTGGTAGGTAAGCCTAATGCGGGCAAAAGCAGTTTGGTAAATCGTTTGCTCGGTTTCGAGCGTTCCATAGTAACGAATATTGCAGGCACTACGCGCGACGCTATCGATACTAAATTCGAAGTCGACGGGCAAAAATATACTATTATCGACACTGCGGGAATTCGTAAAAAGAAAAGCGTCAGCGACGACGTCGAGTATTACAGCGTAATGCGCGCGTTCGACGCCGTACGCAGGGCAGACGTTTGTCTTTTGGTGGTAGACAGTATAGAAGGGCTTACCGAACAAGACGTAAAAATTATCGGCTACGTACACGAACAAGGCAAACCGTCGGTAATTGTTATGAACAAGTGGGACTTGGTCGAAAAAGATACCAAAACCATAAATAAATTCGAAGAAAAATTAAAGCAAGATTTAAAATTTATGGATTATTTTAAATCTATATATATTTCCGCAAAAACGGGGCAGCGCGCCGAAAAGGTTTTAAAAATCGTAAAAGAAGCGTACGCAAATGCGAATCGCAGGGTAACTACCGGTACTTTAAACGATTTAATGCTCGATGCGGTACGCACCAACGAACCGCCTTCTACCGGCGGAAGAAGATTAAAAATTTACTACTGTTCGCAACCTGCGGTTTGTCCTCCGACTTTCGTTTTATTTGTGAACGACGAAGAACTTATGCATTTTTCGTATAAACGTTATCTTGAAAACGTTTTGCGCCGTTCGTTCGATTTTTCGGGTACGCCTATAAAAATCATAACGAGAAAACGCGGCGAAGACGAGGAATAATTTATGGTAGACTTTAAAAACTCTTGGTATATATTTTTAATATTGGCGGTGGCGTCTTACCTTGTGGGGTGTTTTAATTTTGCCTTGTTGATATCTAAAATAAAGCATAAGGACGTTCGAAAAATGGGTAGCGGAAATCCCGGCACTATGAATATGCGCCGTCAATTCGGTTTAAAAATCGGAGCGGCTACTCTTTTTTTAGATATGTTTAAAGGCGGAATTATGGTGCTTGTAGGATATTTTGTCTTTAAAGGTAAATATTTTGCGGGTACTTGTGTTTTGGCTTCTGATTTTGCGCGTTATCTTTGCGGCGTTTGCGTTATTATAGGGCATATCTATCCGGTAACAATGCGTTTTAAAGGCGGTAAAGGAATAGCGTCTACTTTGGGTATGTTTTGGTTTGCCATAACTTGCGAAGTTTGGTGGGCGTTTTTTATAGTACTCGCGCTTTTAATTTTAACGTTCGTTTACATAATAATCAGCGAGTGGGGCTCTATGGGCTCGCTTTTAGGCGTGAGTATGCTTACCGTGGTGCAAGGACTTATATTTTATTTCCGCTATCAAAACTGTTTGAACGAGCCGTGGGTAATCGTACTTTTCGCGTTGTTGGTATTAGATTGCTTTTTAACGTGGTTTGCTCACAGAAAAAATATAATCGCTTTGCTTTCGGGCGAAGAACATCATACTTCGGTCAAAAAACTTTCTAAAGGAAAAAAAGAAAGTTAAACTTTTACGTAATAAATAAAAATTTGCCTTCATATACTAAAATGTATAAAAGAGTGTATGGAGGCTTTTTTTATGTCTGATTTCGAGATTTACGAAGATATCGCAAAGCGTACGGGCGGCGATATATATGTCGGGGTAGTAGGTCCTGTCCGTACCGGTAAATCTACGTTTATCCGTAAATTCGCCGAAAAATTAATATTGCCCGAAATGCAAGACGATAATAAACGCGCGGTGCTTATAGACGAACTTCCGCAGGCGGCGGAAGGAAAAACGATAATGACCACCGAACCTAAATTCGTCCCCTCGGATGCCGTCGAAATAAATATTAAAGATAACGCGCGCGTAAAGTTAAGGCTTATCGATTGCGTAGGCTTTATGGTCGAAGGCGCGCAAGGCGCAACCGAAAACGAAAAAATGCGTCTTGTATCTACGCCGTGGAGCGATACGCCCGTACCTTTCGATAAGGCTGCCGAAGAAGGTACGTATAAGGTAATTCGCAATCATTCTACGCTCGGGGTTTTGGTTACCACCGACGGTTCTGTTTCGGGTATCGATAGAGAATTTTATGTTCCTGCAGAAGAGCGCACCGTTTTAGAACTTAAAGCGATAGGAAAACCTTTCGTTATCCTTCTTAATTGTAAAAATCCGAATAGCGAACAAAACGTAAATCTTAGCACATCGTTACAAGAAAAATACGACGTACCCGTTATTTCTATAAATCTTGAAAACGCGACGGGCGATGAGTTAAACGCCGTGCTCGAAAAAGTGCTTTTCGAGTTTCCGCTTGTAAGTATTGATTTTAAAATACCGCTTTGGATGCAGGCATTGCCTTCAGAAAGCAGAATAATAACCGAAATTTTGTCTAAAGTAAAGGATACCTGTTCTTGTGTTTTTAAAATGCGTGATTGTTCGCTGTTTGATACTATGTTTGACGAAAACGCGCCGCTTAACAATCCGTCGGAGATTTCTTTGAGTTTAGGCACGGGTACTGCAACGGTCGAACTTAAAGCGAAAGACGGGCTTTTCTATTCGGTTTTAAGCGAAGAATGCGGAGAAGACATTTGCGACGATTTTGCGCTTATGCGCTACGTTAAATCGTTGAAAGAGGCAAAGATTTCTTACGATAAATTCAAGTACGCCATAGCCGCCGCCGAAGAAACGGGTTACGGCATAGTAGCGCCGTCTACGTCCGATATTACTCTCGACGCGCCCGATATGGTGAGGCAGGGTAAAGGGTGCGGATTACGATTAAGCGGTAACGCAACCACTTATCATATTTTAAAAGTAGACATAAAAAGTCAAACGAATCCCGTATTGTTAGGAACTAATATGGGTAGCGAAGAAATAGTGAAAGGTATGCTCGACAAATACGACGAAAATCCCGAAACGCTATGGGCTACCGATATGTTCGGAAAAACTTTTAAAGATATGGTAACCGAAGGGCTTAATTTAAAGGTGAATTCGATGCCCGAAGACGCTAAACGAAAAATGCGACGCACTATAACTAGAATAGTAAACGAAGGAAGAGGCGGCGTAATTTGTATATTGCTTTAATAATCTGTGTTAAAAGGACGTCTTATAAAGGCGTCCTTTTGCTTGCCAAAATTAATAAATAGCGATATAATAGAACCTGTGTGAAAAATCGAGCTTTTTCTTTTGAAAATTTATAAAAACGATTTTTGTTCGGTTTTATTATATAGGCAGGATGGTTGTTTGTGAAACTATATTTTAAATATTTAAAAAAATACAAGTGGCATTGTACGCTCGGACCGCTATTTAAGTGGATAGAGGCGGCACTCGAACTTATGGTGCCGCTCGTTATGAAAAGAATTATAGACGTCGGTGTCGTAAACGGCGATATTTCGTATATTTTAAAATACGGCGCTATTATGTTAGGTATGGGCGTATTGGGGCTCGGGTGTGCTATTATTTGTCAAAGGGCGGCGTCGATAGCATCGCAAGGCTTCGGTACTCACGTAAGAAACGCTTTGTTTGCCCATATCAATACTCTTTCGTATAGAGAAATAGATAAAATAGGCGCACCGTCGCTTATTACGAGAGTCGTAAACGATACCGTTCAAATGCAAACCGCGCTCGCAATGATATTGCGACTTGTGGTTCGCGCTCCTTTTATTGCCGTGGGCGCTATCGTTTTATGTCTTATAACCGATTGGCAAATAGGACTTTTGGTAACGGTCGCAACCGTATTGGTAGGGCTTGTTTTGTTTATAATTATGAAAAAAAGCGTGCCGTATTATGCCAAAAATCAACAAAAACTCGACAGAATGTCGCAAATCACAGGCGAAAATTTAGAGGGCGCGAGGGTAGTGCGCGCTTTTTCGAAAAGAGATAAAGAACGCGCTCGTTTCGACGAATCTGCCGACGATATGTTGCAAAACTCGATGAAAATAGGCAAAATAGCCGCTTATTTAAATCCGCTTACTTTTGCGATAATAAATCTCGGAATCGCCGCCGTTTTGTTTATAAGCGGAATTAAAGTAAACGTAGGCTCGCTTACGAGCGGCGAAATTATTGCTGTTATCAATTATATGACGCAAATTTTAAACGCTATGATAGTAATATCGAATATGGTTTCGTTGTTTACCAAAGCGCACGCGTCTATGAACAGAGTCAGCGAAGTGTTCGATTTAAAATCGAGCATAACGGACGAAGGCGACGCTAAGCCCGATTTCAACGCGCCTGCAATAGAATTTAACAACGTAAGTTTTTCGTATGCCGGTACGGATAAATACGCTTTGCGCGATATATCTTTTAAAGTCGAAAAAGGTAAAACCTTGGGCATTATCGGCGGTACGGGTAGCGGTAAATCTACCCTTGTAAATTTATTGCCGAGATTGTACGATTGTACTTTGGGCGAGGTTAAAATTTTCGGGAACAACGTAAAAAACTATTCGCAAGAAAGTTTGCGTTTTATTTTCGGCGTCGTACCGCAAAACGCAACGCTCTTTTCGGGAACGGTCCGTTCAAATTTATTTTGGGGTAACGATAAGGCGAGCGACGATGATTTTAATAACGCGTTAAAACTTGCGTGCGCTTACGATTTTATTAACGAAAAGGGTGGACTCGATTGCCCCGTTTTAGAGTTCGGTAGAAATTTTTCGGGCGGGCAACGTCAACGTCTTACGATTGCGAGAGCGTTAGTCGCAAATCCGCCCGTATTCGTGTTAGACGATTCGTGTTCTGCGCTCGATTTTAAAACGGACGCAAAGGTTCGCTCGAATATTTCGTCAATCGAAGATATTACTACGGTTATAATTTCTCAACGTTACTTTTCAATTAAAGACGCCGACGAAATACTCGTTTTGCAAGACGGCGAAATAGTAGGTTTCGGCAAGCACGACGAGTTGTATGAAAATTGCGAAATTTATCGTGAAATTTGCGATTCGCAAACGAGGTCCGAACAATGAGTAAAAAAGTAAAAATTTCAAAACACGCGAAAAAAGGGGTAACGAAACGTTTGTTGTCGTACGTAAAACCATATAAACGTTACGTTGCGGGGGCGTTGATTTTTAGCGTTATATACGTTGCGAGCGTGCTTATAGGTCCGGTGTTGTACGGCTGGGCGATAGACGCGATGATAGGTAAAGGACAGGTCGATTTTTACGAAGTAACTAAAATGGCTACAGGCTTTATAATAAGCGTGGTTTTTTCTTCTCTTTCGCAAAAGTTTTTGAATAATTGCGTTAATTCGCTTTGTTATAAATTAGTTAAAGATTTAAGACAAGACGCTTTTTACAGTATAACTTCCGCGCGCGTAAAATATGTAGACAACAATGCTCAAGGCGATATTATGACGAGAGTCGTAAACGACGTCGATACCGTTTCCGACGGTTTATTGCAAGGCGTTGCACACTTGTTTACGGGCGTTACCACTATTTTGGCAACGCTAATAGTAATGTTCGTAATAAATTATATAATTGCGCTCGTTGTCGTCGTTCTTACTCCTATTTCGGTTTTCGTTGCGGGATTTATCGCGAAAAACACTTTTAAAAGTTATAAAAAACAGGTTGCAGTACAGGGCGCGTTAACTGCGCATACAAAAGAACTTTTGAGCGGACAAAAAACGGTCGTTTTGTTTAACGAACAAAAATATTCTATAAAGAAGTTTGAAGAAATCGACGCGAATTTATACGACGTCGGTTGGCGCGCACAGTATTTTTCGGCATTGGTAAATCCGAGTACGCGATTTGTAAACGCCGTAATATCCGCGTTTGTCGGAGTTCTCGGCGCGGTGTTTTGCGTATTGAGCGCAGGTGGCTCGTTTACTTTGGGCGCGCTTACCTTACCAGTTTTTTCGGTGGGAATGCTTTCCGCTTTTATAAGTTACGCGAATCAATATACCAAGCCGTTTAACGAGGTTTCGAACGTTGTTACGCAATTGCAAAACGCGTTTGCTTCGGCTTCTCGCGTTTTTGAAGTTATCGACGAAAAGGGCGAAGATTTAACGGGTAGTGAAAAACTTAGCGATTGTAAAGGAAATATCTGTATCGAAAACGCTTGTTTTTCCTATTCGCCCGAACAAAAACTTATCGAAAATCTTAATTTAAACGTAAAGGCGGGCAGCAAAATAGCAATAGTAGGGCCTACGGGTTGCGGTAAAACCACGCTTATAAATTTGCTTATGCGTTTTTACGATTTGAATTCCGGCAATATTTATATCGACGGCGTAAACGCGAAAGATATACCGCTCGACGAGTACAGAAAACTTTTCGGCATGGTGTTGCAAGAAAGTTTTTTAAGCGGCGAAACGGTGGCTTACAATATTGCTTACGGTGCCGAACACGCCACTTATGACGAAATAGTCGCGGCTGCAAAGTCTGCGTATTGCGACTTTTTTATTCGCAATTTAGAAAACGGATACGAAACGAAACTTACGAGCAACGTTTCGGTGTCGCAGGGCGAAAAACAACTTTTGTGTATAGCGAGAGTAATGCTTGTAAATCCGCCTATGCTTATTTTAGACGAAGCGACGAGCAATATAGACACTATGACCGAAATACGTATTCAAAAAGCGTTTCGTAAAATAATGAACGGCAGAACGAGTTTTATAGTCGCGCACCGTTTGTCTACTATACTCGACGCTGATACGATTTTGGTTATGGATAAAGGTTCGGTTATCGAGCAGGGCACGCATTTAGAACTTATGGCTAAAAAGGGTTTTTATTATAATTTGTACAATTCGCAGTTTGCAAATAAAGAGTTAGAAAATTAATAATTGATTTCGTAAAATCAAAAAGGTTGTTATAACTTGTTTTAAGTTATAGCAGCCTTTTGTTTATATCATAACTTGCAAAATTAAGTTGAAAAACTATTTTTGCGCGTTGCGATGATAAGTATTGCAAAATTCGACAAAAAACGACGAAATAAGACAATATATGTAAATAAAT
>CAYTNZ010000040.1:0-7485 GCA_964439285.1 uncultured Clostridia bacterium
AAACAAAGCAATTTGCAAGTTATGTATCTACATTAAAAAAACAAAATATTATGTTACTACATAATCGATATCTTTTTACTTTTCGGCGATTATTATGTATCTTTTAAAAACGCAACTTATTTCTTTAAAAAATTGCAAATATGTTATAATTATGTTAAGGAATTTAGTCGTGATAAAACAGCGTAATTTTTTTAGTCAGACCTTTTCGAATTAAAAATTATTTTATTCGAATTTAATTGCGACCAATTCTAAAAACAAACGTTTTATGGAGGTAAATATGAACAAAAACTTAAAAGCACGCAGTAGAATTTCGATTATTCTCGCATTACTCGTTTTATCATTCGCGTTTATTATTTGCGGAATTTCGAGTTATTCTTTCAATGCGAAAGCAGACACCAATTCCGTTACGGCAACGCTCGTATCCGACGGCAGCATTTGGGGCAGCACGCTGCAAGACAGCGCGCCGAACGATTTAACGGGGCAATCTTATTCGCCCGCCACGGCTAACGGTTTTACAATGAATTTTTCGGAAAGCGTTGACATATCGTCTTTAGACAAATCTAAACTCGTAATTAAAATTTGGGTTAACCGTGCAACCGCCGAACAAAATTTATGCCAAATGAATTTAAACGGCAACGCTTATAACTTAACGGCTTCAAGAGCTTGTGATTCTTCTTCGAACCCTATAAACGAAAAAATGGGCAGTTTAACGGGTTGGTTGCAATTACAGTTTCCTATAACGAATATTCAGTTAGATACTTTAACAAGTTTTTGGATTTTCGTAGGAAATAACGGTAATGCTACCGCAACTTCGGATATGCTACTTTACGAAAAGGTAGAATTTGCCGAAGTAGATAACCCTACTTGCGCGGTATTACCTATTGCCACGAGCATAACTTTAAATACCGATGCCGTAACACTGACGCCCGATTCGCCGTCGGCACAACTTACCGTTACAAAATCACCCGAAGGCACGCACGGCACAGTCGCTTTTGAAAGCAGCGACGAAAGCGTTGCAAAAGTAGACGCCAACGGAACAATCACCGCGTTAAAAAACGGAACTTGCGACGTTACCGCATCTTTAAAAGAAAACCCCGAAGTAAAAGCGACTTGTTCGGTTACGGTAAGCGGCTTTGCTCCTATAACCGAAGTTTCAATCAACGGCGAAAAAACTCGTAACGTAACCGAAAAAGGCTCGATTCAATTAACTTATTCGCTTAAAAACGGCGACGAAGACGTTTCTGCAGATTCTCTCGTTGCAACGTGGGAAAGCGACAACAAAAACGTGGCAACGGTTAGCGCTGACGGAAAAGTAGAAATTTTACACAACGGCACGGCGACAATCACGTTAACCGTCGGCGGTAAACAAGACAGCGTTACCTTTAACGTATCCGGTTTAAGTAACCGCGTCGATTTAGTAACTACGGGTTGGTTTTGGGAACTTTCAGAAAGCGAAGATAAACCCATCGGCTTTAACGGTACGGTTTATTCGTTGTACGGTCAGCCGAGCGGTCAAGGTTTTACACCCGACGTACAACAAGAATCTTTATCGCACTTAACTTCAAATAAAGCAGCGGCGTTTATGTGGATTTACTTACCCTCTGCCGACACTATAACAGACTCTGCGAAAGGAATTTACGTAGTTTCATACCATAACGGTAGCGTGCAAACCAACTTAAGCGCCGATTCAATGAACGCCTTAGAATTCGTTACGGGTTGGAATCTCGTGCGTATTCCTTTAGGCGACACTGCAAATAAAACAATAAATAAATTCTGGATTTTGATGAATGGCAACCTCGGCGAAATAAAAATGTCTATGCCTTGGATTGACGAAGTAACCGACGGCGATTGCACCTACGCGATTTTAGAAACGCAAACCTTATACAAATCGCTCCAAACGAAAAACACTTCTATCACCGTTACCGAAGAATACACTCTACAAGTTACGGGCACTGACGGTCAATTCGGCACTATCGCTTTTGAAAGTAGCGACGAAAATATAGTATCGGTAGATAACAACGGCAAATTAACTCCTCGCAGAAACGGCGAAACGACCGTTATCGCTTACCTTTCGGAAGACAATTCCGTAAGACTTACCATCAACGTTATCGTTTCGGGTATGCCTGAAGTAACTTCGATAACAGTAACGAACGGAACGAATCTTACTTTAAAAATTAACGACGAACACACAATCGAAGTTTCGGTACTCGAAGAAGGCGCGCTCTATACGTTGGAATACAGTTCCGATAACAAAGACGCCGTTCAGGTAAACAGCCGCGGTAAAATAATTGCCGTAGGCGAAGGTACAGCCACTATAACCGTTAAAGTATCGGGAACGGATATAAGTGCGACGATTAGCGTTACATCTTCTAACAAAGACGCTAATAGCGGTAAAAGCGGATGCGGAAGTTCGGCAATAGGCGGCTATTCTGCGATTATATCGGCATTGGCGTTAACAAGCGTCATTGTTTTAATTAAAAAGAGAAGGGATGAAAGATTATGAAAAAATTAATCCTTCATATATTGATTGCCGTTATGCTTTGCGTAAGTCTTGTCGGATGTTATAAAGCGCCCGAAAACGACCCCCCCGGTAGCGGTAATTCCGCCGTGTATCCCGACAAAAGCGAAATGACGTTATTTGACGAAGTTAACGAACACAATATCGAAAAAGTGGTTACGGAGCCTACTTTTACGATTGACGAAAACGTTAGCGAAAATACCGACGCTTTTACGCCGGCAGGCGTTATAAGCGACCATATGGTATTGCAACGCAACGCAGTATCTTGTCTTTGGGGTAAAACGAATTTTAACGGACCTTTCGCCGTTAAAGTAAACAACGTAACTTGTTACGGCACGGCGGTAAACAATACTTTCGAAATTTACCTTTCCCCTATGCAAGCGGGCGGACCGTACGATATCACGTTTTATTGCGAAGACGGAAAAACTTCTGTAAAAGACGTTTTAATCGGCGACGTTATTCTGTTCAGCGGTCAATCGAATATGGAATGGCTTATGGAAAACACCATAAATTTAGGTAAACAATACGTATATTTAGGTAATCCCGCAGTCGGCGGCACGTATATACCCGACATCGATAAAGACCCCGTAACTTACGAACAGTATATAGGCTCGGCTCTCATTAAACAAGATTACAGAATAATGGCTGAAAAGTTGATGGAAGATAATTCTAACATACGCTTATGTAATCCTCGTTACGCTTTTAACAACAATAAAATAGGTCAAAACACGACGGAACAAACCGACTTAAAATGCGAATGGCAAGCGGCTTCGACAAAGGACGAAAGCATAACTTCGTCTTCTATGTTCGCATATCTTTTCGCTAAAAGATTGCAAGCGTCAACAAATATCCCCATCGGAGTTATGATGTGCGCCGTAGGCGGAACAAACGTACCAGCTTGGGTAAAACGCGAAGTGGTAACCGCTCACAGTTCAGACTTTGCGTACGGCAATAACGAAGGCGCGGCGGATAACGCAGCCAACGGAATAGCACGTTGTTATAATACGCTAATAGCACCTTTGAAAAAATTCTCTTTCCGTTCTGTAGTATGGTATCAAGGCGAAGGACAACCTACAAAGTACTCCGAGAGCATGAAACATTTAATTTCTTGTTGGCGAGAAGAAATGGACGAACCAAATATGGGATTTTTAATTATAGAATTGCCTATGTTCGGTAACGGCGACTGCTATCAAATCGGTTACGACCAACAATCTTACGGCAACGCAAGCATATACACGGGAATGGAAGCGAAAAACTACTTCCCCTGCCGTAAAGAACAACAAAAAATCGCAGCGGAAGTAGCTAATTGCGCGTTGAGCGTAAGTATCAACACGGGCGATTACGACGATATACACCCTTCGGATAAAAGAGTAATCGCGGCGCAAGCTTGCGATAAATATATCGAAGTATTTTACGGTTCGACTGAAATTTTAAGCGGTCCTACTCTATCTCGTAGCGAAAGAGACGGCGAATACGTTATTTTGTATTTCGATAACGTAGGCGACGGTTTACAAGTCAAAAACGGCGGTCTTAATTTCCAAGTTTCGCAAGACGGAAACAAATGGTACGAAGTATATGCCGAAAAAGACGGAAAATCGTCCGTAATGTTGTCGGCAAAAGGCACCCCGATAACCACGATAAATTACGTACGCTACGGCGCGCTTAACTATCCGAGAATATCTCGTTTGGATATGAGCGGATACGTATCGCTCTTTAACAGTAAAGGTTATCCGTGCGACCAATTCGAAATTAAAGTCGATTGATAAATTTTAACGTGTAATAACGTTACAAAATAAAAAGACGCGTTCGATATTTTATATCGAACGCGTCTTTTTATTATTCTTCTACGTAGTAACAACCCGAAATTTGAGTAGGCGGAAAAGTATCGCCTTCTTTCATATACAAAGTTCCCATATCTTCGCCGTTAGGTCCTACTACTTTGTAATTTCCGCTTTTGCGGCAATTGTCGCCTGAATGCATTTGCATAAATAAATCCTCCTTGTTACGTTTACAGTTTGCCGCAAAAAAAGCGTTTTATGCGTTTAAACTCGAAAAACTACAAGCAAAGCGGAAATAATTATAAGATAAATACAAAAAAACTTATAACTTCCCTTTTTTATCGCTTTAACGGTTACTTTTATTGCCAAAAGCCCGAACGCAAAAGCAGTTATCGCACCTAAAACAAGCGGAATTATTCCTATTTTACCTATCGAAACGCCGCCGTTTACGCATTTTATAATCTCTATAATAAGCGCGCCCGCTATTATAGGTACGCTCATTAAAAACGAAAAATCGGCGGCTTCGCCCCTGTCCGCACCGCAAAACGCCGCCGCCGACAATGTTGCACCGCTGCGAGAAATACCCGGAATTACCGCAACAGCCTGCGAAAAGCCTATAAACAACGCCCTACCGCAATTTATCGGTTTAAAAAGCGCCGCTTTCTTTGTTTTGTGTTCGGCAAGAGCGAGAATAACCGCCGTTACGGCAAACGCGAACCATAAATATTTTCCGCCGAAAAAAATTTCGTTTACTATATCGCCTAAAAAAACGCCCGTTAACGCAGCGGGCAGCGTCGCTATTATAAGTTTTAAAAGGTTAGAATACGGCGGTTTTATCAACGCGAAAAGTTTTTTAAAATAAACGGCAATTACGGCAAAAAGCGTTCCCGTATGCAATACGATTCCTAAAAACATATCCGAGCCGCCCGTATCGACGTTTAAAAGACGTTCGAAAAGCAAAACATGTCCGCTCGACGATACGGGCAAAAACTCGGTTAAACCCTGCACCATTCCTAAAATCATCGCTTTCCATACAGGCATCGTTTTTACCGCCATTTTTTTAATTCGGCCAACTTAACCGTTAAAATAACAATATGCTAAAAAAGAGTAATTTATGACGTCAAAAAAAATTTTACACGTTTAAATTCAGTTGTGTTTATCGAATGTTTTTGCATAAAAAAACACCTTAAAAGCCGTAACCTTTAAGGTGCGTTTTATATAAAGCCTGCGCCGTTTTTAATTCAAGTATACCGCATCGTGCTTGGCGCAAACTTTTTAACTATTTGAATTTTAGAAGAATATCTTCTTTTTGATAAGCGCGTAAGCAATCAATGCGATATTGCTTGCAAGCGCAACGCTTCCGATAACCGTTGCAGTTATACTTAAACCGTTTAAACTGTTTTTGCCGTCTACTCCCGACGTGCCGTTTATGCCGTTTTCGCCGTCTTCGCCCACAGCCTTAATATCGGTAGCACAACCGTCGACAACCCAATATCCGTCATCGTTTACGTATATCATTTTAAGTTCGCAAATCTTACAGGTATTTCCGTCGTATTGATGATGTCCGTATAAATCATTACAAACGGCATTATAAAAAGCATCGCCGCTTAATGCGGTTGCGGTATACGAAGTAAGTTCAATCTCGTCGTAAACGTCTGAAAACAAGTTAATATTCGAATTTTTATCCGAGTTATACGTGCAATTTTTAACGACGAGTTCGTCGTCCACCGATGCAAATACAGACGGCAAAATTTCGGGATGTGCGGATTTAATAGTACCGCCGAAATAACAGTTTGTTAAAATCGAGTTCATAGACTGATAATTATCATACTCGTTTAAATTTTGAATATATCCTATAAACCCTGAAACACGCGGACTAAACGACGTTACTTTACTCTCTACGTCTCCGAAAGCGGCACAGTCGATAAATTCAGCACTACAACAAGAATATCCGCAAAATCCACCGACATTCCAATCGGTTGCCGTAACGTCGACGTTAGCAACGCAACGCGTAAATTTATTATAAGTACCTGCAGCAGCGGCGTATCCTACAAAGCCGCCCATACCCCACTGCCCCTCTATAGTTCCGCGAACCGAGCAATCGATAAAAGTACAAGTACCGCTTATAGCCACAAAACCTCCGCTGTTAGCGCATTCACCTTTTAAATCGATATAATCTACACTGCAATCGATAAAGTCGACATAATCTGCCCCTGACGCCATACCGCCTGCCATATAACAGCCCCAATTTTCGTCGCCGCGCATATCTTTTACTTGATCGGCGTCGGTAATATCGATTATACCCGAAACGCGTACGTTTTTAACGGTGATGCGCCCCTTTGAATCACTACCCATTAAATTTGCAGCCAATATACCGTTATATCCGTTTTTAAGCCCGTTACCGTTTCCGTATATCTTAGCGTCTTTAATCGTTAAGTCGCAAATTACGATATCGTTATGTGAGCCGCTCGAATTAATAGCAACATAGCCGAACAAACCACCGGCAAAGCCGTCTTCTTGCTCGTCTACGTAAATTCCGCGTATCGTTTTGCCGTTGCCGTCAAAATTCCCTTCGAAGTAATTCGAAATCGTGTCGCCGCGCTCGTCGTCAGGATTAACAAGCGAAATAGACCATCTGTGCTGTCCGATAGGATTCCAACGATGCTCGCTTAAATCTAAATCGCTCGTAAGTTTAAACCATTTTCCGAAATAAGAATTTGCCGTAGCATCGGAAGTCCCTGCAACGTCAACCGAAAGTTTTGCCAATTGTTCTTCGCTTGCTATAAGATACGGGTCTTCTTTTGTTCCCGTTCCGCCGCCAAAAGATTCTGCCGCATAATCTTTCCATTCCCCCGTAGGTTTTTCGCCATCTTCGGCAAAAGCGGATAACATAGCCATCGGCACCAACGTAATTACTATAGCAATTGCCAACAAAAACGAAACTATTTTACCGAATTTCGCCCTTTTGAAATTTGTTTTCATAAATTTTCTCTTTATCTCCTTAAAATTTTTTATATGAAAAAAAAGTTGCCAAAAACATACGGACGCACTTTCGCCCATATGTTTTAAGCAACTTGTTTTTTAATATTAAATATATAAAAAGGTAGTATTAACTCGTATGAATATTGCTTACTTACTTGCTTGCTTGCTTGCTTGCTTGCTTGCTTGCTTGCTTGCTTGCTTGCTTGC